>JABGVY010000414.1 GCA_018645845.1 Gammaproteobacteria bacterium
GAGCCATGCCCCTAGGCTAACCTATAAACAAGATGTTGGCGATACTCCCTGTCATTCATAATCTGTCTAGCCAGTGGAAATAAACCATGCAGCAGGCAGGCAGATCCGCCGTTAGTGAGAATAAACACCCTTTTTCATCATACAGAAAAGTATCGTCATCCTTGGGAGTTGCTTTCAATTCTCACTTTCGAGCGGCTTCATCCACGAGTTGAATGAGTTGGACATCAGAAATTCGGCGAATTGCCTCTAGGATCAGTCTCTGGTCGATCGCGACCCTCACCGTTATGTAATCGATGTGCTGGCCTTCAGAATAGCGTCGTTTGTTGATCAGTCAGGTCCTTAGGCGGTGAGCGGTTTTGCGGATCACTTGGCCGATCCAGGCCCAGGTGCTTCAGGATCTGAACGGTCCGACGCATCGGGAATAACATCCGGGTCTTCAATCGATGCAATGATCCGAACGGGTCCGCCACATTTTTCACATTTCTCGATCGGGCCGCGTTCGGATCAATGGGCTGCCGTGGCTTTAACCATCAGATAGCGGCAAAGAGATCGTTTTGCGGGTGATCCTTTTAATGGTCAATATCCGTAGTGGTACTGATCTGCTGGTCTAATTCGATACTCAGACTTTCGATCAAAAAGCCCTGTTATAATTCCTATCCTCAGATGGCAATGCTTTCGCTAATCTGCCTTGGGTGAAGATAGGGGTAAGGATACTCTAGCCCTAGATTTCGTTCATCGATTATGTCTGAAATACGCGCCAGGTCGGCCCGAAAATCACGAATGTGCTGCCACATTTCCGGTATGCCATGGAAATGTGGTTCCTCAAAATCACCAACCATCCATCGGGTCGGCTGACTCAGTAGATAGACCATCTGCATCTGATCTTCACATTGCTTATGATTCGGTAGGCGCGAAACAAAATCTCGCTCAGATAACGGATCTTTTTTTGAGGTGGGCCATGGTTTGTACATAGCCCCTGGTACATTCGGTGGATAACCGAACATAGCATACTGACCGTTGTTAACGCTTGAGTGTTCGGCAGTGCAAGTGAAAATTATTCGAGTCATTACCGTTTTCAGGTTCTCTCGATCGTTAAGTTCACCACCCTCCGGCAGTCCCTTTACCTTACCCGATTCCGGGGAGGCGAGCTCGGCGATCCAGGACTGAATCTCAACGTCTGCGGTAAGCTCTGCATCACTGGTGTACCAAAAGTCCACAACGGAACTGACGTATTGTGAAATTGCTTCCCAAAGCAGCAACCCATCGTCACGATACCAATATGACGGCAGCGCTTGTTTATCGTCAACGCCTCGATTAGCAATCTCTGAGGGAAAATCACAAAGAGAGAAATCCCATTTTTGATATTCTCTCTTTACGAGCTCTAGCCCCCCCTCAGAACCCACTGAAATGGTTTTGTCTATTGGGCCACCAGGCGCGAGCATCATAGTTCGAGCGGAATGGTTGATCGCCATCGTAGCGTAAAAATGGGGTTTGAGCAGCTGATGCATTGGATGTCTTTCGTGCAAATGCCTTTGGCTTGCAATGGCAAAAGTTTCCATGACGAAGTGCGTTCGCAATAGGTGTGAGGAAAGCTCGTGGTAAGCCGCGTCAGCTGACTGTACGTAGGTTTTGACAGTGGTCCATAGCCAGTACGGGTCTTTGGGGGTGAAGATCGGAACATTCGGTCCTGGCGCTTGCTCAAGCTGAATAGCGATTGGTAATAGTTGCCCGCGGTTATTACAGTAAAAAAGGCTAATTGGTGTCGCCAGATACCCGTTCTTGATCGGGATATTGGCCTGAGCGAGAGAGATATCTTCGTGATCCAGTATATAAAGGCGGCCTGCTTTCGCTGTAGCGTCGAGTGAATCACCTGCATCTAAGAGGCCTTCTACAATCTCATCAGTAACCGGAAATTTCTCTGGGATTTTTTCACACCGTTTTATTAAAACGGGATTCACGCCGTTCAGGCGTTGCCGGCCAAACTCAAAGTCGCTAGCAAATCGTTTACTAACTGGAGGTTCTTGCCAGAAAGGGTAGTATCGATCGAATACATCAAGGGTTTCGCGTTTCTTCGTAATTAGCTCGAAATAGGAAATCAGAGCATTCACAAAGCCAAACAAGTAGATTTTGAGCATTCTTTGGCTTTTCGCTTTTGTGAATTTTTCGGCGACGGGCAAATGCCTTACATGTGGAGGCATTCCATCATCGGCGCTGTAAAGGTAAGTATCTCTTTTCGAAACTAGCTCATCAGCACGCATTTCTTGAGAAACTTCAGGTTCATCTATAGGTAGACAGATTGGCGGCAAAACACTGCGCAAGGTGTTCCGATCATCAACCAACGGTGGCAACTGCCCCCAGCGTTTATAGCCCTGCATTCGTGCCTTTTTGGCCCAACTGTCTTTTTCTCTCAAATAATTTATAGAAGCAGGATCAAATATAGAATACGCAACTGGTATGCCCATGCAGGGAGGATGATTACAAACGTCGTACCAAGTGATATTGCCTTCCTCCGTAGGCATGACTTCATTGACCTCTACAACTGCAAGATCCAACCATGGGTGAGTATCTTCGTCCCATGCAACCGCGCAATTAAGCATTTCTCTGTCTTCTACTTCACCGACATCATGAAATGCTGCTTGCAGGTGGTACTTAACATTACTGTTAGAAATTCTTCGACGATATTCGTCTTTCAGAAAGTTGCGTGATCTTGTTTCGCCCTCTTTCGGCGCCTGCAACCAGTATTGCTCCAATTCAGTTTCGGTTGGCCTCCCGCGATCAGGTCCTTTGTCCCAGGGCGCCATTTTAAATTTGATGTACCAGCTTTTGCCATTGGCATCGCGATAACTCATTGCTGTCTTGCTGTGATAGTTGAGCAACGCGAAAGTCTCTGGATAGCAAATAGACTCGGTGATGCCTTTCGCGATCTGTGGGTATTTATCTAGGTACGGTTTGATGTGTTGTTCACGACCGCGAATGGTAGCAATCATAAATTTCAGGAAATGCCAAGCATGTGAAAACGGCCCAGCTGTCCCAGTATTCATCATTATGTCAAGCGGTGAGTCATGATCAGTATCAGAAAACTTAAGAGAGGCGCTTCTTACGACTAGTCGTGCGTCATCGGCGAAGGACACTGAAGCATGTCGAAGCCGGCAGGGGAATTCTCTGCCTGGCTGGAAGAAGTCGCTGGGTGGAATGTCTAAACTGTCGTTGATCTTGATCCTCGCTTTGCAGACAAGGCCATTGTCATGGGACATTCGTTCTCTAGAGAACAAGGATTTTAGAGCAACCAGCGTAATGATCGTCGCTGTAAGCAGCCAGAGGCCGAATTTAGTAATTATTCTCATCGTTAGTCCTTTAACCTAATGTTTGATAATCCTTTAAAGTCGCGCACTTGGCGTTATTGCGAAGTGTGGTCGGCTAGCTTTTCTCTCTCAGTACCGCTAGTCTTTAGCTAGCCTTTTACCCCCCTTACCCGATTGTACCGTGAGTTTAGACAATGAAAAACCTTTGGCGTGAATTACGCCGCAGACACGTTTTTCGAATAGCTGGAGTCTATGCCGCAGTTGGCATGGTATTTCTAGAGGTGATCGCGAATGTTTTGCCTATGTTCGAGGCGCCGCTTTGGATTGGTAAAACACTCATGTTGCTCATATTACTTTTTTTTCCTGTTGCACTAGTCATCGCTTGGGCATTCGAAATTACGCCCGATGGTATTGTTCGTGACGATAGAGCACCAGACCAGGCTGCGGTGTTACCGCCAGCCTTGCCTGATTATCTGATCATAGCGGCGTTAGCTATAGTCATTGGTTTGACTTTCGCTGATTTATCGACTCAGCCAATCGTTGAGGAGCGAGAGGCGATCGATGCGGAAGTATCTATTGGTGTTCTCCCTTTCGTCGATTTTAGCGAGGATTCCTCTAATCAGCACATCGGTAATGGAATAGCAGAGTCAGTTCTTAACGCTCTAGCCACAACCGATGGCTTGCGGGTTGCCTCTCGCACATCTTCTTTCTCTGCCAAGAACAGTAATTTGGATGTCAGTGAAATCGGTGGCCGTTTGAATGTCACTGAGATTTTGGAAGGTAGCATTCGACTACAGAGCAATAAATTGAGAGTCTCCGCCCAACTTACAGATGTAAAGTCTGGATATCAGCGGTGGTCGAAAACATACGAAAGGCAGTTTGACGATATCTTTAGCATCGAAGAAGATATTGCTCGTTCTTTAGTTTTGGCGCTAAGGGGACCATTAGAGTTGGGTGAAGATTCTATAGTTCAGTCATGGACCGATAACGTTGATGCTTACGAACTCAATTTGCGGGCTAAGTATTACTTCGACTCTCCCTCACAGGAGAATTTTGTAAAAGCTACCCAGTTGTTTCGCGAGGCAACGGCCCTGGATCCTAACTATTGGACAGCGCATGGCTACCTGGCCTTTTGCTTGGGATACGCTAGCATCTACTCGAGCTACAGCGATCAGGCAGTCACAACTGCGATCTCTACTGAACTTGCCCTCGCTAATGATCCAGACAATGTTCCTGCTCTGCTTATAAAGGGCTTTATGGCCGATGCCGTCGACATTGCCGAGCCGTTTTACCAACGAGCACTCTCTATCGACAGAGATCAAGACCTCGCGTTATATACCTATCACAATGACTATCTTTGGCCGCAATCCCGGCATTTAGAGGGTCGGGCGCTGATCAAGCTCGCACTAAAAGAAGACCCGGATTCTGTTTTGTTGTTGCAACCACTTGCCATGCTAGAAAGCCGAGATGGAAACTATGACGAGGCTCTCCGTTTGATTTCTAATGTGGGCGACCAAAACGGGGGGAATTTTCTAGTTTCATCTGTGCTGGCCGATGTCTTTAATCGCCAAGGTGATGCTACAAGACTAAAGCAGATAGCCGAGGAGTCGATTAGCAAGATAGGGCGGCAGAATGGTTTCATGTTGCACTATCTTATTCGGTCGGAGTGGATGAGCGGTAACAACCAACGAGCATTTAAATTGATTGAAGAAATGAAGAACGCACGTGATGTGGGCGAGCATATGTCAGCGACGGTGATAGGGTTGAACCTTGCGGCCCTTGGTTATACGGATGAAGCGGTAGGGTGGTTAGTTCAGGCCAATCGTGAAAAAGATTTCTGGTTGCGATGGCACTTGCGTGAAGCACTCGAAGAGTACCCCGAACTCGCCAGAAGTCAGGTGCTGCGAAATATTTCGGTGCAGCTAGGGCTAGATGACGAGAGTATTGCCAAAAGAAGAGCACGATACATCGATGGCGCTATCGATCGGCCAGGATTCGGTTTCTAGACAAATCGCCGAATTTCTTATGCCTAACTCATTCAACTCGGAGATGAAGCCAGCAAAAAGAGGGGATTACAGGCGACTCCCAGGGTGCCGATACTTTTCTGAAAGTTGAAAAAAGGGTGTTTATTCTTACTAACCGCTCTTACTAACCGCTGTCGCTAGGACTAAATGGTTCTGACTACTTAACTCGGCGGTACCGCAATTATCGTATCCGCTGCCCGCTCACCTGCGGCCATGGCTCCTTCTACATAACCCAGGCCGACTCCCACCGCGCAAGTGTCTCCAGCGAACAGGACTCTCCCATTGTGCGTCGGTTCCGCAAATTTAATAAAGTCACCGGGCTGAGTGTCGACGCTCGTGTAAGGGTAGCAGCCCCCTGAGAAGGGACTGGTGGTCCAGCTGGATGCGGCTGTCGCGACGGGAGGCTCGAACGTATCGGGGAACATCATCTGTAGCTCAGATAGCACCTCTTCTACGGCCGCTTCAGGGTTGTCCGCCACCCACGCAGCCTTAGGCGGGCCGAATACGCTAGCAAGACAGGGAGATGTGGGCGAACCCGGCCCAGCACCAGATGACATCGATACATCGAAGAAACTGCCGTGGGAAGCGATAGGGTCGGGAATACTGAAGAAATGGTCTTGCTTCTGTGGGTTTCTACGCCAGAAGCTGTTTTTGAACGTCATGACGACCTTTTCGACACTGCCGAAGCCGATGCGCTCGATTACATCCTGCTTACTGGTGGGGAGCGGCGGATCAAATGTGATGGTTCCAGCCTTCAACACACCAAGGGGGACGGTAACGATGACATGGGAGCCTTCGAAGATCTTTCCGTCGCCCGTTTCGACCTGCACGGGCGCTTGGGCGGAAGTGTCTTGTTGAATCGAGATTCGTGAGACGCTCTGATTCAGCATCACCTCGTCAGCAGACAGAGAATCACGCAACAACTCCACCAATAGGCGGAATCCACCAGAAATCAAGACCTGACTCTTTTCGTCATGGTTGGTGAACTCCCAGAGGTCATCGCTTAACTGATTCTGGTGTGTGTCGCAGGTGGAGCCACCGTTCAGACTCTCGGAGAATATCTTGAACAGGTAGAGATGCTCACGTTTGGGTCGCTTGCCAAGTACGACGTCGATTCGCTCACCCAGGTTATTAAACGTAGCGGTATTCGGCCGAAGCTTACCGAACCGGCCAAAGCTCCAACCAAGCTTGATAAAC
>JABGVY010000140.1 GCA_018645845.1 Gammaproteobacteria bacterium
AACACCAGTCGATCGGTTCCGACGACATCTGCCAGGAGCCCAAAGGATCTAGGATCATGTACATTGGAATCAAACCACAATCTGGCAAGCATCTCCTCAAACGCGCCGTCCTTGCGCAACGATTCAGGTGCCCAGGCTCGCACCCTGCTCGCCTGAGCCAGCCGACCAACCAGATAGGGTACTGCGCCACCACCATGGCTAACACATATATCAAGACCCGGATGGCGCTCTAAGACCTCGCCAAAGATGATTGATGAGACCGCGATGGTTTCTGACGCGGCGAACCCGGTGGTTAAAGCCAGGTCAAAACGGTTCAAGAGCGGGTCTCCTGGCGGGCCGTCAATCCCCGCCGGTGCAGGGTGTATAAACAGCGGTACATTTAATTCGAGGCAGGTTCCATATAGCGGGTCCAGTGCGGTCCCATCAAGCGGTTGTCCGATATCTGTGCCAATATATGCAGCGAGTAACCCAAGCTCAGTGACGGATCGACGCAGTTCTTCACATGCAGCCGGGATATCTTGCATGGGTAAAGCGGCAAAGCCCGCGAGCTTATCAGGGTGTTGTTTTACCAGATCAATCAAACTGTCATTGTGCCGTTTACAGAAATTGATCGCACTGGGGGCATCGATGTAATTAAAATAGGTCAAGGGATTAGGTGACAGAATCTGAAAATCTATCCCTGCGGTTGACATGCGTGCTATGCGTTTGCCGACATCCATGAACGCACTGTCCCTGTACTTAACGCCGTGCAGTTCATATCCACCGACTCGAAACAACGAGGGTTGATCTTCCGTTTCAATAAGTTCCGGGCCATGCTCCCCGGCAGCACCCATGGATTGATCCAATGCTGCATGGGCGTGAACATCAATCGATTTCGCTAACTTGATACTATTATTGAACAGATCGTGCATGTTTTTTGCTACCACCTTTAGTTGTTTCTCTCGATTATTGCCCCGCTGGCCTTTCCCGTGGCAGCTGTGCCAGCACGCTATTAATGACGCCACCGTCAATAGCGATTTCCTGTCCCGAAATATAGGCCGCGTCGTCGGATGCGAGGAACATAACTGCCTTCGCAACGTCTTCTGCCGTTCCTAGCCTTCGCAAAGGTACACCGCCACCGCGTTGTTCCCGAACTGCCTGGTCTCTAAAAAAAGGTGCCGACATTCCCGCGTCGATAAACCCCGGTGCGACTGCATTTACGCGAATGCCGTAGGGCCCCCACTCGACTGACATCAATTGTGTCATCTGGGCCAGGCCTGATTTAGTGGCGCCATAAGCGCCCGAGCCTGGAGCAGGGTGGATTCCACCCATGGAAGTGATGTTAACAATCGCGCCGCTGCCAGCGGGTTTCATTCTGGCTGCTGCCTCTTTGGCGACGATAAAGCTGCCGACCAGGTTTACGTTGACGACGTCCTGAAAGTCCTGCACTGCGAGGTCTTCAAGTGGTCCAAAGCGCACGAGTCCTGCGTTGTTAACAAGCAGGTCCGGCACACCTCCGAAGACGTCAAATGCTTCCCTGACGGATTCCGGGTCAGTAATGTCAGCGATAAGAGGTATAACATTATCAAGACGGTCAGCGAGCTCATTGACGCTGCCTGGCTGCACGTCGATAGCCGCGACTCGATAGCCCAGGTTAACGGCGAGTTCCGTTATACATGCTCCGATACCTCCGCCGGCGCCGGTGACAATTGCCTTTTTCATATTATGTTCTGCGTGGTTGATAATTATTCATTATAAGGGTGTGTCCAGAATAACTGGATAGTGACCCCAATTGGGTCGCTCCGTCTTTTCATCCATTTTCGGCGGTTTTTCAGGGTCTGGGCGTGCGCCGTGTTCCAGCAGTGCGCTCGCAATTAAAGTGATGGTGCCGTATTGGTGATCCAAGGGGTTGGAATCTGGTTTGGGTGTGACTCCGGCTGCAAGAGTCCGGCCTATACAAGCATGCATGCCAAGGCCAAATGAAAGCCCGTAGGGCGAACCGCCCTTGTCAGTCTGTCGGTATGGATTGAACTGCGCAGCGTCGGGCCCGAATATTTTTTCATCCCTGTTTGCGCCAAGTAGATCGATGGTGACCAGTTCGCCGGTGTCCACAGTCTCTTCAGTAGCGAGGGTCAAAGGGCACTCAGCCTTCCTTCTGGCGACAGGGCTCGATGGGTGCAGTCTTGCACTCTCGTGGACGCAACGCTGCAGCAACATAGGATCGGATAGTAACTTTTGCTTTTCGCCGGCATGGTCAGTCGACCATGAAAATATTTCGTGCATCACGTGCACAAGGGAATGAATGCTGGTCTGCGCACCGGCGACGACAAAAAATGCCATCTCACGAACCATTTCCTGGTCATCAAGTTCGATCTGGTCCTCGTTACGTAATAGAACAGTCAGCACGTCCCGGGGTAGTTCACCCTCGACAACTTCGCCTGCTTCACACTTGCTAATGAGTAAAAGCCTGCGCGCCATTGAGGGCTGCAAAAATTCCTTATCAAAAGCGGTCAATGCATCCCGTACTTGTTGACGGACCTTCTCCCGGTCATCCTTTGAATGCGCGAGAGTCGTGCCAAGGGCGAAGGTGCGCATCAGCAACAAAAGGCGGTCCGTTTCATCCTGTGTACCCTCAGGACGATCGATCCCCGCGAAGTCGCAGGTCAGATTCATTAAAGAACGGAAACCGAATTCCACCAGATCACCACCCCCGTCTGAAACAAATTTTTCGATGGTTACCCGTAGGGTGTTGGGGAAAACTTCCTTTTCATAGTGCTGAAAGAACCCACGCCGGAAGACCTTGTTTTCGAGACCGCGACGCGCACGGTGTTTTTCCCCGTGCAGGTTTACAAGAACGCCATCCATCAGTACGGCACCCTCGTCGTAGAGACCCTGACGCAGGTGGCTCTGACGCAGAGTCTTGGCGGCCTGTTGATAGTCTTTAATTGGCTTAATGCTCACAGCTTTTCAGCGCTTCGATATGCAGATTTGATGTTCATGGCTGCACTCCTAGGCTACCTGTTATTTTCATCGATAGTGATTGATGATGTAAGAAATTGCAACGTAGCTTGACAGGATTTGGGCGATCTCCTAGCGTTAGAAATATAGCGCGGAAGAGTCTGTCCACCATGCAATATGCGATCAAAACCTCACCCCAACTGACAACCTGGAAAGACATGCTTGCGGTGTGGCAAGAGGCTGACAAAATGGATGTTTTCCACTCGGCCTGGAACTTTGATCACTTTTATCCCATCAATGTTCCTGACACGAGCGGACCCTGCATGGAAGCATGGACAACGCTAACTGCGCTTGCCCAGGCGACGACCCGAATTCGCCTGGGGTGCATGGTGACGGGTATTGTTTATCGTCACCCGGCGTTACTGGCGAACATGATTTCCAGCGTTGACATCATTAGTAACGGGCGCCTGGAGCTTGGTATCGGGGCCGGGTGGAACGAGCAGGAGTGTGATGCCTATGGCATTGAACTCGGCACCCTCACCGAGAGGTTCGACCGGTTTGATGAAGCCTGCGAAATTCTTCATTCAATGTTAACCAATGAAGTGACTAATTTTTCGGGTCAGTATTTTAACCTGACCGAGGCGCGCAATAATCCTCCGCCCATACAGAAACCACATCCGCCAATATGTATAGGCGGCAATGGGGAGAAACGAACTCTGCCAAACGTCGCTCGATGGGCGCAACATTGGAACTATGCCGCATTCGATTTTGAGGGTTGGGTCGCTAAGAAAGCTGTTCTTGATGGTGTTTGTCGAGATATTGGTCGCGACCCCAGGGAAATCATGACCTCGGTGCATCAGGCGGCGACGCCTGAGGGGTTGGGCGAACTGGAAGAAAACTGCATCAAATTCAAGGAAGGCGGCCTGGACCTGATCCTGTTCTATTTGCCGCCGCCACATACGCCTTCGATCCTGGGCAAACTGGCAAGCATTGCGCAGCGAGTGGGTTGAATGCTATTTCTCTCTTAGCCCGGCCTCAATCATCCGCGGCAACAATTCCTTCTCAAAGTGTGCAAGTCCGCTGGCGTAGTCAACCCAACTGAGTGTAATGCCATCAATGCCCGCAGCTGCAAATTCCTGCATACCTTCAACCACCTGGTCGGCAGTTCCGATTAAGGGCAGAGCGCCGTAACCGGCAATCAGGTTAGAAGCCATTGCTTCCCAGCCATCTCCTAGCGCACTTTCTGAATTGGGGATAAGCACATCCAGCAGATTTCGAACGCCCTCCCAGTCGCCCTTTTCATTAACATAGTGATTGTGGAAAGCCCTGGCTTCCGCTTCGGTTTCACGGCAAACAATATATGCTTGGCCGAACACCTGTATGTCACGATGATAATCTTCATGGGCGATGCGCTTGACCTCTGCCGCGATTTCGCCCGCTGATTCGATGGATTGTGCGACAACAAAGTTCAGGTCCGCATGCTTGGCTGCAAAATGCTGACCACGGGGGCTGTTACCTGCGCTCATGAGCACGGGACCCGGTTGTTGTACTGGTTTGGGCTCTGAGTAAGCCCCTGGCGACTTGAAATAGGGCCCGTCATAATCAAATTCGCCTTCCCGCGTCCACAATTCTTTACAGAGCGTTATCCAGTCTTCAGCGACATCGTACCTTTCGTCATGTTCGAGTTGCGGGGAGCCAAACATGGCAATTTCTCGCTCATTCCAGCCGGCAACAACGTTTAGACAAAATCTGCCGCCAGATATGTGATCAATGGTGGCGACTTCTTTGGCGGCGCGCACAGGGTGCATCGTAGGTATGTGGAAGGTCGAAAAAATACTGATACGTTCGGTAACTGCAGCTAACCCTGCAGCCCACGTAAAAGGGTCAAAGTTACGGTGGTTAAAGTTCACCTCACCACCCATACCGCGCCATCGGGCAACGGGGATCATGGCTTCGATACCTGCACGATCAGCTGCCTGGGCGATATTAACTGATTCATCCCATTCCGCTTTGATCGTCGAAGGAACTGACGTCATAGAACAGCCGCCGGAGACATTGACGCCAAATACACCCAGTTTCAATTTGTTGGGGCTGCGTAGTACGGGATTAGTACTTTTGCTCTGCTCAGCCATTTCTGCTTCTCGCGTTTCGCACTTGATAAAAGCATTTCTGGAAGAATTCTGCAAAGCTATTGGCAAGGTTGCTTTGAGGCCACTTTGCCAAGGCTACAGTGACATCAATGTAACAGATTACAACCAGCACGATTTCCCATTGTTCCCCGGATAGGGCTTTGCTTAATGTCTGATGTCATAAAATGCGTTGAAGACATCGCCGTCAAACGGGATGACATTAAAGCTCGACAGGCCTGCCGCCGCGGTCATTTCGCGCGCTTTTTCTTCATGAAAGCCCAATGTCCCCAGGCCCGCGCCGTCAGGTGTCGAAAGTCCCGCAGACATGCAGACCAGAACGGAAAATGAATACGCCAGGGTTGCCATCGGGTTGTCCCGTCGGTTTTCTGCAAAGGTGGGTAGTCCCTTTACATCGGCACAGAGCCACGAGCCGTCTCGCTTAAGTGAATTCTTGATTGCGTCGATCAGTTGCCTGGGATGGGTAGAATCGTGTACGACATCAAAGGTGGTAATGAAATCGATGGAGCTATCCTCGGGAAGAGGATCAAAGGCCGGGTTAAGCAGTTTGATGTTACTGACACCAGCAGCAGCAATGTTCGCTCGCGCTCTTTCAAGGGCGTGCAATGAAATATCGTAGCCGATGAACTTACTTGCCGGGAAAGCTTTAGCCATTGCAATGGTTGACGTGGCTCCGCCGCAGCCGACGTCGGCAACGCTCGCGCCCGCGGTAAGACGTTCAGTGATGCCGTCAATCCGGGGCAATAGTGCAGGAACCAGGTAGTCTGTCTGAAATTTTCGACTCATTCTTTCAATGCCGCAGGCGCAACCTTCGCCCTTGTCATCAAAACTCTGGCCAAGGCCGGAACGAAAACACTCAGGCAGATGCTCCACTGTATCGAACATGGCAACGACGGATTGAATCATGCCGCCCATGTATGCAGGGTGATCTTCCTGCGCAAGGACGGCTTTACCTTCCTCACTCAGGAAGAAACTGTCTGCTGTCTCGTCATACTCTATCTGTCCAATGCAGGCTTGTTGGTATAGCCATTCCCGGACCCAACGCTCTGAAAGATGGGTTGCCTCGGCCAGGCCCTTGCTTTGCATCGGGCCGTTTTCAGCGAGTGAGCGATACAAGCCCAGTTGGTCGCCAATCATGGTCAGGGCGCAGTTCAGTCCTCCCGTGACGCTGTTTGATACTTTGCCCGTGAAGGCCTGCAGTGCTTCTGGATTATGGTTTGTCATAAGAACCTTTTAGAGAAATAAGTTGGTGTTACTCTGTGAAGAAAATTCAGGGTACTGACTCTTAGCGCCGCAGCGGGAGTCAATTGAAGCCCAGCGCCCTCTGAGAATCGAACAACGACCAGTGATCATCGGTGAAAACGAGAGTGACAAAC
>JABGVY010000257.1 GCA_018645845.1 Gammaproteobacteria bacterium
CGGGTATTGCGCAATCGGTCAGATGCAGAACTTGGTTTGCAGGCCTACAAACTCTGGGGGCGACAGTGTCTGGAGAACATTGATGGTGACTTCGCGCTGGCGATCTGGCACTCAGATAGCCGCCACCTGTTTTGTGCCCGTGACCCCATCGGTAACAAACCGTTTCATTTCCATTGGAATGGCACCAGCTTGGTGTTCGCCTCAGATCTGCATGCGGTACTTGCCGTGCCGGATGTACCGGAAATCCCCAATGAAGGTGTGCTAGCAGAATACCTTGCGGATGAATGGATATCACGAACTGAGACCCTCTGGCAGGGGGTTAACAGTCTTGATGCGGCGCATTACATGGAAGTGGATGCCCGGGGTCCAAAAACCCGACAATACTGGTCTCCTGATCCGTTTGCGACGCTCAACTATGCGAAGGACAGCGATTACGTCGAGCACTATCGTGAGTTATTCACAGACATCGTCAGAAGGCAGTCAAGGTCACAACATCCCATTTCGATCGAGGTCAGCGGCGGGTTGGACTCTTCCGCTATATTTGCGATGGCAGCTCATCTTGACAATCACAACCGGCTGGCTTCTCCGGGCCTCACGGGTTATACGCTCAATTTTTCTGGCGATACCTATGCCGATGAAATCAACTACACACGGGCGGTGGGGGCTCACCTGGGCTTGCCTATCCAGGAAATTAAACCGGCCTACCCCGACTTCTCCTCTTACCTTAAACGAGCCGGTCTTTATCGCGACCACTCCGAGTACCCGAACACGGCAATGTTTGCGAATGAACTGGCGGCCGTACAATCGAGTGATAGTCGCGTTTTGCTGGATGGGCAAGGCGGAGACGAATGGCTGGGGGGCCGATACGGGGTATACAAGGACTGCCTTGTCGAAAAAGACTGGACGAGCCTTTTCAATACACTTGCCGATGATATCTCTAATGATAGCTTCGCAGGTGGGCTTGGGCGACTCCTACGCGCCATCGGAGCTACAACTTCACCCAATATAGTAGTGGAGCAAATCAAAAAGATAATTGCTCATAAAGCGGAGCCGCCATCGACTCACCAATCGCTGGTCCAACACCTACAGGTTGAATTAAAACAGCGCATAGAAAATCAGCCAACGACACATTCTAAAAAAATTCGCTTACCGGGCCAACTCCGTGAGGTTTCCCTGCTCCAAGATGCCTACCTCCTCAAGAACCACCAGGTCAGGGAGCGATACGCCGCAACTTTTGGCATTGAGACCCGACGCCCCTACTGGGATAAAGGGATGGTTCAGTTATCAATGATGTTACCAAAACGACTGAAATACCAATCAGGACTGAACAAATATCTTCATCGTCAGGCACTACAGGAATTGCTACCCGAAAAAGTCCTCACAAGGACAACAAAAGCCGAATTTTCAGTCACCTTTGACTACTACACTCAAAACCTTCGGTCGGCACTAACCGGTGACATCCCTCCCAAACGACACACCTGGGTAAATCAGTCTCAGGTAGACCAGTACTTCGACGTTTACGATCGTGGTTTAGAGCACGATGACTGCCCCTGGGCTTTGTGGAATTTGTTGTTTTGTGATGTAATCTTTGCGAACTAATCGTCAGATACGATGAATTACAACCCGCCTCTTACTATGGCACAACACTAGTGATGAACACCAAGGGGAGCAACTTGGGCAAAACTACAGAAGACACTGAAACCACTACCGACGGCAGAAAGGCATACAGTAGCCCGACGTTGCAGTTGTTCGGCAGACTGAGTCATATTACCCACGGGTCAGGAAAAGGTAAGGCTGATGGGGCCTCTAAGACCGAGGACGAAGCAGGAAAATAAAGCGATTAGTCTGATGCGGACGGTAAGATTGGCGTAAAAAATTAATAGTAGAAGTCATGATGGGACGGTTTAAACGGTGTATTACCCGGAGTAGAACTCATTGCAGCGCTCTTAATCTCTATGCTCTTGATGACACTCAGTTATCGCCGGTAGTATTCAGTACAACAGTCTATAGCTCGCTCAATATACAGTCTGCTGACTGTATGGCATCACTCCCCGGTTGAAAAACATTGATACCCTATTTCAACAACCCCCTATGCCAGTCTGGCATATTGACCATGCCAGGGAACAACTGCCCAAAACGGAAACTGCCTTTAACGAGTGGCCAGAAAAGTCCGAGGGATATAACCCAGAGTTCTATCGATTAGACGATTGTTTCCTGATTAGACTGCTGGGATTAGCTGACTTTTTTGTCAGTCAAAGTGCTAACAAAATCAATACCAGACCTGCACCGAGCATCGAACACGAGCTGCTGGAAGAGGCCTATCAAAACCTGGTCTTGCCGCTTGCTTTAAGCCAGCAACGACGGCTTGTGTTCCATGCGAGCGCTGTTGAAATTGATCAGTATTCTGTGGTTTTTGTCGCTGAATCCGGTACCGGAAAGTCAACGCTCGCGGCAGACTGTGCCACTAATGGTTATCGCTTTCTGGCAGATGACTGTGTCTGGCTGAACAAACGAGCATCAGACTTTTATGTCATGCCGTGGCATCCCTCACTGCGAATATGGGAGGATACTTTTGAAACATTGAAGCTGTCATTTACAGACATCGAGGCGACAAAAAATTCAATCGGCAAATGGCAACTAGGTTCCTCACAAGCTAACACCCACTCCCAGTTTTACTGCGCAGAAGCACGCCCACTCAAACATATCTATTTTCTGGACACAAAGCCCGCCGATAACATTGAAATAGAGCCCGTCACTACACAAGAGGCTGTCGTAGGCTTGCTAAGCCACCGGTTTTTACTCGACGTCAGCAACAAAGACGTCCTGTCAGGCGATTTAAAGAATATTTCAGCACTGGCCAACGCATCCGCCTGCTTCAGGCTATCCGTTCCCAGTAACTTTGATGCACTCCCGGATGTCCGTTCCCGGATTGTAGCGCATACCAACGGCAAGCCACTCTGAATACTATCCGGTACTTTTATGGCTTGCAGCAGTATATGCGAAGCCAATACTGAACCCTCCAGGCACTCTGTCGATTTTCGACGGCTGTGAATATTACGACAGGCAAGGTTGTGCGAGAATCCTATTCATACCAACACCGAACGGACAAACTCAAATGGCGATAACGCGAGTTAACCACACGGGTATCAGTGTCAGCGACATGAACAGATCGCTGACTTTCTATAGAGACCTTCTTGGGCTTGACATCATTTTTGACTCGGACGTTCCAGGAAATGATCGCCTGAGTAGCGTTGTTGGCATGGAGAATGCCAGGGGCAGGGTTGTCTGGTTACGCGCGGGTGATACGATGATTGAGCTCTGGCAATGGGACAATCCTATTGGGCGAGCGCTTGCGTTCGACTACAATCCTTCCGACAAGGGCGTCACTCACTTTGCATTACAAACCGACAACGTTGATGAACTGTACCGCAAAGTGACGGACGCGGGTTACCACGCCAACACAACGCCTCAGAATCTGGGTTTGCATAAAACAACCTATATCAAAGGGCCAGATGATGAAATTATTGAAATTCTTGAAGATAGAGCCACAGACGAATGGCTGAGAGAGCTAACA
>JABGVY010000396.1 GCA_018645845.1 Gammaproteobacteria bacterium
AGAAATCTTCCGCTGTAAACATCCTTAAAACCCACGCTCGAACTTGTATATAATGCCGCTCCAACTCAGGAGTTAGTCATGCCAGGCAGTAATATTGGTGAAATGTTCAAGGTGACGACCTTTGGCGAAAGCCATGGTCCCGCGCTTGGCTGCGTGGTAGATGGTTGTCCACCGGGGCTTGTTCTTAGTGAATCTGACATACAGGTTGATCTTGACCGCAGAAAACCCGGTACCAGTAAGTTTACTACTCAGCGAAAGGAAGGCGATAAAGTTCGAATCCTCTCGGGTGTGTTTGAAGGCGTCACAACAGGTACATCAATTGGGCTCGTTATTGAGAACGAGGACCAGCGATCCAGGGACTACTCCGAGATCAAAGACAAATTTCGGCCGGCTCACGCGGACTTTTCTTATCAGCAAAAGTACGGTTTCAGAGACTATCGTGGTGGCGGCAGGGCGTCCGCCAGAGAGACTGCGATGCGAGTCGCAGCGGGTGCGATCGCTAAAAAATATCTGCAGGAGAGCCACGGCATTGTTGTTCGTGGTTACCTGGCTCAGATGGGTGACATCACCACCGAGACAGTTGATTGGGATGAAGTGGGTAACAATCCGTTTTTCTGCCCCGATGTCAGTAAAGTTACTGAGATGCAGTCATTGATAGAGCAGTTGCGGCGTGACGGCGACAGTATTGGTGCAAAAATAACCGTCGTAGCGTCTGGAATGATACCCGGTCTGGGCGAGCCGGTGTTCGATAAGTTGGATGCCGAGATAGCCGGTTCTTTGATGAGTATCAATGCGGTCAAAGGAGTGGAGATTGGGCGGGGCTTTTCGGTCGTCACGGAACGTGGTAGCGAACACCGCGATGAGATGACCAGTAATGGTTTTCTATCTAATCGTGCGGGCGGGATTCTGGGTGGCATCTCAACCGGGCAGGATATTGTCGCGAGCATTGCGCTAAAACCCACCTCCAGTATTACCAGAGCGTCAAGAACGGTTGATAAACAAGGCAATGAAACCGAGATTGTCACTAAAGGCAGGCACGATCCTTGTGTGGGTGTTCGAGCAACGCCGATAGCAGAGGCTATGGTCGCGATAGTATTAATGGATCATCTGCTTCGGCATCGCGGCCAAAATGCTGATGTGCAAGTGCCATCTCCATTTAAGTAAAAGCCATTTAAGTGACCGCTATTTGAGTGATGGGCACTTTAGTCGTAGCGGTTAGCGCTGATAACTCGAGTCTCCTCGTAGAAACTCAATAAAAGCTTCGCCTGCGTTCGATAAGGTCCGGTTTACGTGATGGATCACACCCAGTGTGCGAGCAAGATCAATCTCGATATTAATATCAAGCACTACAACATCATCACCCACCATCGTTCTTGGTAGTACACTCCAACCGAGCCCAACGCCGATTAACATCTTGATGGTTTCCAGATAATTGGTGGACATGCTCACTTCCAGGCGCAGATCATGATCCTTAAACATCCCTTTGACGATTCTGCCGGTAAACGTGGTCATGTCCGGCAGAATAGCGGCATATTCTGCGAGCTCATTAATCGTGACATTTTTTCTTGTGGCGAGTTCATGTGCCCGTGAACAGACGAACACCAGTTCATCCCGCCATATGGGCTCAGCAATCAACCGCTCATGGGGTGTGGGGGCAAGGGTGATAATGGCCATTTCCAGTTCGCCGTGAATAATACGCTCATGGGCAACTTCTGAATCCATAAAATGAAGGTCCAGGTTGACCTCCGGATATTTGGCAATGTACCTGCTCAGGACGCTGGGCAGGCGCCAGAGGCCCACGTGGTGGCTGGTCGCCAGTGAGAGTTGGCCGCAAACTTCTCCGTTAAGGTTGCGAATGGCTCGTTCTGTATCTTCCACCTGCTGCAGGATCAGATTCGCGCGGTATACCAGTGAATTACCGGCTTCGGTCAGGCGCACTGTCCTCCCGATACGATCGAACAGCCGGGCATCAAGCTGTTGCTCAAGTTGGGCTACTCTTTTGCTGATAGCTGGCTGGGTTAGGTGCATGCGGTCGGCCGCATGGCTGAAGGAACCGGTCTCGGCGACGGCAAGGAAGGCTTTTAGGGTGTCTATTTCCATGGTTTTTTATGATCGTCGTCTACTGGTTGTTTTTCGCTCAGGGCTGTGGGTCACTAACTACTCGTTCCTTCTTCCTGACGTTTGCCGAGCTTCACATTACAGAATTTTATAGGTTTTATAATAGATATGAATTTGTTTTATATCAAATGAGGTTCTAGACTGCGCGCCATCAGCAATGCAATGCAGGAAAAAAGATGAGCGAATTTGATGTAGCGATAGTGGGCGCCACCGGTGCTGTTGGCGAAGTGATGCTGGAGATCCTCGAGGCACGGGATTTCCCAGTCCGAGAGCTTTATTTATTGGCAAGTGAGAGGTCTGAGGGTAAGAAACTCCAGTTCC
>JABGVY010000415.1 GCA_018645845.1 Gammaproteobacteria bacterium
CTTGCGTGCGCGTCTGCAGACCAGCTTATGGCATCTCTGGGTGTGTGGAACGACGGGTTCATCCCAGGGATTGTCACCTCAGAAAATATTGCAGATGACGTTCACCATAGCCATCTTGACTTCCTCCTTAAACATCGACACATCGGCAAGACTGACATAGATTCGGTGTTTATCAATTCCAAGGGCTTTGGAGGCAACAATGCCACGGCTGCCGTACTGGGCCCCCATGTGGTCACTAAAATGCTGCGGAAAAAACATGGCAAGGCCATGCTCATCAAACACGGCAGCCTTAATGAGTCAGTTAAGGAAAAAATCGAAGCCTATGACGAATCCATGATTGCCGGTAAGAATTCCACGATCTACAACTTTGGCGTGGGTGTCATTGAAGGAGAAGAACTATCGATCTCTTCTGACGGCATTTCTATCCCGGGACAGGATAAAGAGATAAGCCTGAACGTCGAAAACCCCTACGAAGACATGACCTAACTTATAATGCCGGACTGCTCTTTCCAGTAACAAAGTACCTCAGTCGATTTCTCGAGTAGCCCGGAACTCGATATCCGGCCATCGCTCCTGAGTTAGGGACATGTTCACTGAGGTTGGCGCGAGATAGGTCAGGTGCCCACCTCCATCTACCGCCAGGTTTCCTTCAGCCTTTCGTTTGAATTCAGACAGCATTTTTTCATCCGAGCAGTACACCCATCTTGCGGTGGAAATAGTCACCGACTCGTAGCCGCAATCGACCTTGTATTCATCCCTTAATCGAAATGCCACCACATCAAATTGCAGAATGCCCACGGCACCAACAATCAAATCGTTGTTAGTCAACGGCATGAATAATTGGGTTGCACCCTCTTCTGACAATTGCGTTAAACCTTGCCTGAGTTGTTTGCTCTTCAAGGGATCCTTGAGCCGCACGCGGCGGTATAGCTCCGGCGCAAAATGCGGGACACCAATGAACTTAAGACTTTTACCACTGGTAAACGTGTCACCGATTTGGATAGTCCCGTGGTTATGCAGGCCGATGATATCTCCCGGGAAAGCTTCATCAGCAGCCGACCTTTCACCGGCAAGAAATGTCACAGCGTCTCCCACCCTAACGTCTTTGCCAAGCCGCACATGACGCATTTTCATACCCTGAAAATATTGTCCTGAACAGACTCTCATAAAAGCAATTCTGTCCCTGTGCTTTGGATCCATGTTCGCCTGAATCTTGAATACGAATCCAGAGAACTCATCGCTTTTGGAATCGACGACTTCCGAGTTCGTCGCTCTAGGCAGCGGCGAGGGCGCAAAGTCAACGAACCCATCGAGCATTTGGTTGACACCAAAATTTCTAAGCGCCGTGCCAAAATAGACCGGTGTCAGCTCACCTGAAAGATAGGCTGCTTTATCAAACTTATGGCTGGCACCTTTCACCAGCTCGATTTCATCCTGAAACTCTTCAAGGTCATCACCCAGAAACTCCGCGGCTTCCCTGGAACCGAGCTCCCTGATAATTCGCACGTCCGAAGCGACATCACCCTGACCTGTTTCAAACACATGGATTTCATCGTCATAGAGGTGATACACACCTTTAAAACGACTGCCCATTCCAATGGGCCAGGTGATGGGCGCGCATGCAATCTTTAATACGGATTCCACTTCATCCATCACATCGATGGGATCTCTGACTTCTCTATCGAGCTTGTTGACGAAGGTGAGAATCGGCGTGTCACGAAGTCGGCAAACTTCCATCAACTTGACTGTTCGACCTTCGACACCCTTTGCCGCGTCGATCACCATCAAAACAGAATCCACCGCCGTTAATGTTCTATAAGTATCTTCAGAAAAGTCTTCGTGCCCCGGAGTATCGAGCAGATTGACGATTCGGCCCTTATAGGGGAACTGCATGACGGAAGTAGTGACACTAATGCCCCGCTGTTTCTCCATCTCCATCCAGTCAGAGGCCGCATAGCGATCAGACTTCTTAGACTTAACCGTACCCGCCAGCTGAATAGCCTTTCCGAACAGCAAAAGCTTTTCTGTAATCGTAGTCTTACCCGCGTCCGGGTGCGAGATAATCGCAAAGGTACGTCGTTTGTCGACCTGTTGCTCAATCATGGGAATCTATCGGAGTTATTGCGAAAGCCGCGGCATTATATAGACGCAAACGGTGCAGGTACAGACGGACTTCAGAACAGATCTTTCGCCAGAACCAGTGCGTCTTCCCGTCCAACGTAAGACGGATAGTAGTTTTCCCGAACCCCGACCTCGTTAAAGCCGAGCTTATCGTAGAGCTCACAGGCCACAACATTCGAAGGCCTCACCTCAAGAAATATGGTCGATGCCTCTCCCTTCCGAGCCCGCTTCAACATGTGCTCGACCAGAACGCGCCCAAAACCATTGCCCTGGAAATCAGGATGCACGCAAACATTCAGCAGGTGAGCCTCGCCAGCTGCAACCGACAGAATGCCATGACCGACGTTCTGATCGCCACACATCAACAACCAGCATTCCTGGCCGTTGCGAAGGCAGTCCTTGAAAATTCCTTCAGACCAGGGATGCGTATAACCCCCGCGCTCGTTTCGAAGTACACCAGGCAGATCGGTCAGCTGCATGGGTCGGACCTCGCTGGACATCAAGGCATCTCGCTGCTGCGCCAACGATGCATTGCCAGCATCAGGTCGCGCTTGGCAGAACCCGACTCAAGAAGGTCTCTCAGGGACGGCACCTTAAGCAACGTCTGGACACCAACTGCGCCCGCCGACAGGGGAGCCAGGTCGCGCAGCGGATTGTAGTACTCGCCTACATCGTCCCCAAACACCAATACCCTGGCAGGCATTTGCCGGAATTTCTGCGTAACGACCTCTCGCGCCGCGTTAATGGATTGATCAATACCGGATGTGCTCAGCATTGGCCATTTGAGTAACTGGTAACGCACGGATTCGATATTGCCACCCATGGCGCGCGCCACATCGTCACAGAACCTTCTGGGAAGTTCACTTTCAGCACTCAGAGAAAGGCAAATACCAACCGTTTCATAGTGAAACAACGCCAACATGAATTCAGGGATTTTTTTGCCGGTCTCTGCAACTTCGGCTTGAACCTCCACATCAGCCTCGACTTTCTTGGCAGCTGCCTGCCTGGGTATTCCTGTGGGCTTGTTCGTAAGGTTGTTCGTGGCGTTGTTCTGTGCATTGTTCTGTGCATTGTTCTGTGCGTTGTTCTGTTCGTTGTTCGGGAGCTCGATTGCAGCTTCCACCGCAGCAACCATCTGGGGCGCAACAGTTGGTCTCGATGTCCAGACATCAATACCCATCGCCTTCAGGTAGCCACTTCTGGTTAGTCCCATTTCGTTAACACCATCACCTACCGCAAGCTGTCACTTCTCACCCACCAGCTTATCATCATCAGGATGAACCGGGGGCCGGGCAAAGAAAAAACATAACGACCCAAGGAGTGCGCCAATACCCAGTACGCTAAACCCGATCACGTAATCACCGTGAGTATCCGCCATATATCCTGCATAGATCGGCCCAATCGACATGCCCAACATCACGACCAGGGAAGAGAACCCCATGATCGTGCCAAAAGATGACGGGCCAAAATAGTCCGCACGTAGCGCGACCATCAGTGGGCCCCTGA
>JABGVY010000145.1 GCA_018645845.1 Gammaproteobacteria bacterium
CAGACCCGCCTGATGAACCGCCGGGAACCCGGTCAACTTGCCATGGATTTTTCACAGCGCCAAAGTAACTGGATTCGTTTGACGAGCCCATGGCGAACTCATCCATATTAGTTTTACCCAAAGACAGCGCGCCCGCATTTCTCAGCAGCGAGACGACCGTTGAGTCGTAGGGTGAGATAAAATTATCGAGCATTTTTGAACCAGCTGTGGTTCTCACACCGGCTTCACAGAAAATATCCTTGTGAGCCAGTGGTATTCCCAGCAGAGGCTTGCGCTCACCTGCAGCTCTTAACTGGTCCGCCTGCTTGGCTTTTTCAAGAACATCGGTCGAAATGCTGACGAAGGCGTTTAGCGACTGCTGGTTTTCAATCCTGTCAAGATATGTCTGGGTAAGCTCAACAGAAGAATATTCACCCTTGTTGAGATCATCTAATTGCTGGCTAAGGGAGCGATTTATCATTTACTCGACTACCCTTGGGACAAGATACAATCCCGATTCGGATGCGGGCGCAAGGGATTGGAAAAGTTCCCGCTGGTTTTCTTCTGTAACCGCGTCTGGTCGAAGCTTTTGCGAAGCGTCCAGTGGGTTCGATACCGGTTCAAGGCCTTCTGTATCAATGGCCTGCATTTGGTCAGCCAGTGCCAAAATATTCTGCATTCCTTCGGCTAACTGCTGTATATCTGCGTCATCCACCTTCAGTTGTACCAGTTCGGCGATATTTCTGACGACTTCTTCAGTCACGTCCACGTGTTTTATCCAGCTACGCTATCAAGGCGAGGAATGCTAATGAGGTTTGCAGGAATACGCAAATTTTCAGGCTTTGAACCTGCTCGGAACAGATCATTTGGGGTGCAGCTGCTGTGAGGTAGCACAAAATGGAAACAACCCCATAATTGAGTGGGTAAGTGGTTTAAAAAACGAGCAGACTGCCTATATAAAAGTCTCCCCGAATGATAAAGTTAGGAAAGTTTTTGAAAGCAAATAATAAGGTTAGCATGTCTCCGTTGCCCATCCTTTCCATCGTCGTATCTCAGGGGTCTTGAATCGATGTTTAAGCGCCTTCGAGGCCTGTTTTCCAATGATCTGTCGATAGATCTCGGTACGGCCAATACGCTCATCTACGTTCGCGGTCAGGGTATCGTTTTAAACGAACCTTCAGTGGTCGCGATTCGCAATAATAACAACCAGAAAAACGTCGCCGCTGTTGGCATTGACGCCAAGAGAATGCTTGGCCGGACCCCCGGAAATATAACGGCGATCCGGCCCCTCCGAGATGGTGTGATCGCAGATTTTCAGGTAACTGAACGGATGCTCCAGCACTTTATCAAGAAAGTGCATGAGAATAGCTTCATTCGTCCGAGTCCCAGGGTTCTCGTTTGTGTACCCTGTCAATCCACGGAAGTTGAACGACGAGCTATCAGGGAGTCAGTGATCAGCGCTGGCGCCCGTGATGTTCGATTGATCGAAGAGCCAATGGCCGCCGCCATTGGCGCGGGCTTACCCGTTCACGAAGCAATAGGGACGATGGTGGTAGATATTGGCGGAGGAACGACAGAGATCGCTGTTCTCTCGCTCAATGGCGTTGTTTATGCGCAATCGGTACGAGTAGGAGGTGATCGATTCGACGAAGCGATCACAAGTTATGTGAGGCGCACCCAGGGTAGCCTGATTGGTGACGCCACGGCAGAAAGAATTAAACAAGAAGTTGGTATGGCATTCCCGTGTAGCGACGTGCGGGAGATTGACGTGAGAGGAAGAAACCTGTCTGAGGGAGTACCGAGAAGTTTTACGCTGAATAGCAACGAGATCCTTGAAGCGCTTCAGGAACCGCTTTCGGTGATAGTTCAGGCAGTCAAGGGGGTGCTCGAACAGACGCCGCCGGAACTCGCCTCGGATATAGCCGAAAGTGGACTGGTACTGACAGGAGGAGGATCGTTGCTGCGCGAGTTAGAAAGGCTGTTGTCCAGTGAAACAGGATTGCCGGTTATCGTCGCGGAAGATCCACTCACCTGTGTTGCGAGAGGTGGTGGCCGAGCCCTGGAGTTGATGGACGACAGAGCAGACAGCGATGTGCTTTCTATTCAGTAAATTTTCGTCGTCCTGGATAACCGGCAGCGGAGACGCTCTATCGATTTGGCGTGCAACTTCTGATGTCTGGAGGCAATCCAAATCAAAGCCCTGTTCCTAGAAAAATCCACGCTTGGTTATCAGTTGCTGGGTCTTGGATTGCTTTCCCTTGTTCTTGGGGCTGTGGATCATACGACCAGTTGGCTGGATGGCCCGAGGTCTGTATTGACCATTGCGCTAACACCCATTGTCGTGACAGCTGATCTTCCGACTCGTAGTGCTCGTGGCATCCAGAGTATTTTTAGTTCAAGGGAAGATCTGCGTAGTCGTATCACCGGCCTTGAGAGTGAACTGATCTTCCTTAGGGTTAAGACTGAACGGATGGCGGCGCTCATATCAGAGAATAATCGGCTCAGGGGCCTGCTTGGATCGGCGGCTAAACTTCAAGACAACGTGTTGGTCGCGGAACTTGTGGGCGTTAACCCGGACCCTGAAGAACAGGAAGTGGTCATAGACAAGGGTTCTGAAGATTCCGTGTTTGTGGGTCAGCCGGTCCTGGATTCGCGAGGGTTGGTTGGCCAGGTAGTAGACGTGAGTCCTTTCAGTAGCCGGGTTCTTTTGATAAGTGATGAGCGACATTCAGTCCCCGTACAGGTGCTCCGAAGTAACCTCAGGTTCGTCGCTCATGGGACCGGTATCGGCCAGCAACTGGAGTTGCAGCATGTTAACTCTACCGCTGATATAAAGGTGGGCGACCAGTTGCTGTCTTCGGGTCTTGGCAACCGGTTTCCAGTGGGGTATCCGGTTGGTGTTGTAGATAAAGTAGCATTCATGCCAGGAAAGCCATTTGCAGACGTGTTGGCAAAGCCGAGTGCTCAACTGGACAGGTCCAGGCACGTTTTACTTGTTTTCACAGAGACCCGAGTTTTAGAAGAGACGAACACTAGCTCGGGAAAGGGTGATGATCGCGGTGGCTGACAATAAGACCGGCGGGCTGGTCACTATCTGGATCACCATTATTGTGGGCATGGTACTCGCGGTAGTACCTATGCCTCAAATGGTCCCTGTGGAGTTAGGGTTTCTTCGACCGGATTGGGTAGCTATGGTCCTGGTTTACTGGATCATGGCATTGCCACATCGGGTTGGTATTCCGACGGCATGGCTGGCTGGTATTGCTGTAGATGTATTGCTGGGTAGTCTTATAGGGCTTCACGCGCTGTCTTACGTTCTAATCGCCTATGTTGCTTTGAGCCTGTACCAGCGGCTTCGGATGTTTTCGGTGTGGCAACAGGCCACTGTTCTTTTTGCACTTCTTGGCCTTAATCAATTGGTCGGGTTTTGGATCGAAAGTATTGCTGGCCTTGCAGACTGGAGCTTTTGGTATCTGCTGCCGGCCTTATCGGGTGCATTTTTATGGCCCTGGGTGTTCTTGCTGCTTAGATCCCTGCGCCGATGGACTGGGATGACATGACAAGTAATCTGATTCTTGCGAGCGGCTCACCAAGGCGAAAGCTTTTGCTCGAACAGTTGGCCATTATTTTTGAGATTCAACCGCCGGATGTAGATGAATCTGTAATGGCCGGTGAAGCCCCGGAGATTTATGTCACCAGGCTATCTAGAAAAAAAGCACAGAGTGTCGCAGAAAAACGCGACAGTGGAGCGGTGATTCTTGCGGCGGATACTACGGTTGTATTGCACGGGAACATACTGGGGAAACCGGAATCCAAAGAGCATGGCGTGCAAATGTTAAATGAACTTTCTGGATCCAGGCATGATGTCTTAACAGGTGTTTCAATTTGCAGCGGATCCAGAACCGAGACGTTCTGTGTCAGTACAGAAGTCACCTTTCGGCACCTGCAGGAAAAGGAAATCGCCTGGTACTGGGAAACCGGAGAGCCACATGATAAGGCTGGTTCGTATGGTTTGCAGGGGGCAGGTGCGGCATTTGTGGAAACTCTCACGGGAAGTTATTCAAACGTGATTGGTTTACCGCTTAGCGAAACCGTGTTGATGCTGAGAGACTTTTCGATTGAATGTCTCGGGCAGAAAGAACTTTCATTAGTTTAAGGCAGGCGAGATGGCTGAAGAAATATTCATCAATGTATCTGCAAACGAAACTCGAGTAGGCGTCGTTGAACAGGGCTTACTTCAGGAAGTTTTTATTGAGAGAACTGAAGCGAAAAGCAGTGTTGGCAACATCTACAAAGGAAAAGTCGTTCGTATCCTTCCGGGCATGCAAAGTGCCTTCGTTGATATCGGGCAAGAGAAGGCAGCATTTATGCACGTGACTGATCTTATCGATGGTCATGAGGTCTTTGATAAGCAACATGGTGCCGAGCATCCAGCGATTACCAGCCTTGTCCATGACGGTCAGGAGCTATTGGTGCAGGTAACCAAAGAACCAATCGGCACGAAGGGAGCGCGGATTACCAGCAATCTCTCTATAGTATCGCGATATCTCGTTTATCTGCCTGGTAGCTCTCATATAGGCATTTCTCAGCGCATCGAGGATCAAGATGAACGTATGAGACTCAAGGGTATTCTCGAGGACATGAGTGAAGTGGAAGAGGGTTTTATTGTCCGAACTGCCGCAGAAAATGCCAACGGTGAAGACATCATCAAGGACGCCGGGTACCTCCGAAGCCGTTGGCAAGGTATCTGCGCTGAGGGATCAGTGGCTAAAAGTCCCGAAGTTGTCTACGAAGACCTGCCTTTACCGCTGCGAGTGATGCGAGACATCATTAATACCAATACAACCGGTATTCTGGTTGATCATGCGGAAACTCACTCGGTGCTTGACAGATTTTTGTCTGACTATATCCCTGAAAAAGAAAGTTGTCTCAAGGAGATAGCATCAGACCAGGTGCTGTTCGATATTTACCAACTGGATGAGCAGATTGAAGCAGCCCTCAATCGGAAGGCACCTCTTAAGTCTGGGGGTTATCTGGTGATTGATCAGACCGAAGCTATGACGACCATTGATGTGAATACCGGCGCATATGTGGGCAAGAAAGACCTGGAGGATACAATTTATCGAACCAATCTCGAGGCTGCTGCGGCCATACCGAGGCAATTGAGGCTGCGAAATATTGGCGGCATCGTCATTATCGATTTCATCGATATGATCAATGAGGAACACAAGCGCCAGGTGCTTCGGATGCTGGAGAAAGGGCAGCAATCGGATCGTGTGAAATGCAACATCACCCAAATTTCGGAACTAGGGCTGGTGGAAATGACGCGCAAACGGACCTATGGAAGTTTACTCAAAACGATTTGTGAACCCTGTGAAGTTTGTGACGGTCGTGGTTTTATCAAGTCTGCAGAGTCCGTTTGCCTGGAGATATTCATCAACCTGCAGCGTAAAGCGAAAGAGGTTACAGGCAAAGAATGTCTCATCATGGCCTCACAGACAGTGGTCGATAGACTGATTGATGAGCAGGCCAGTAATGTCCGTGAACTGGCAAAGTCACTCGATGCTGATATCTCGTGTCAGGTTGAACCCGGGTACACGCAGGAGCAATACGACATCGTCATCTCTATTGTTGAGAGGGCTTAGGCTAAGTAGATGCTCCTTCGAATCACGAAAGGGTTCTTCAGAAGCGGATGGTGGCTAGTGCTTGGAATGCTAGTTATCGCTGTCGTTTACCTTTCCCTTGGCCGGCTGGCCACACTCTCAGTTGAAGCTAATCAGCATCAGATTGAAAATTACCTGCGAAACAGTGGCCTGGACTTCGTTGAGATCGGCGCTATCGCAGGAGATTGGCGTGTTCATGACCCACGCTTCATCGTGAGAGACATTTCCGTTAAGCCGCTTGGCGAGCCAGCCCTTGATATAGATTTGCTTGTTCTCAGGGTGGATTCTGTCCGCAGTTTGATGAGTGGCGTCCCCATCGTGACGGAAATGGAGATGTCTGGTATCAGGTTCGCCGTTGAGCGCGATGAACAGGGGTTCAGGATAAAGGGTTTCAAGCGAGGCAATGGAAAATTAGATGTAGATTATGTGCTTGACTCCCTGCCACACCTTGAACTGCTGAAGATGGATGGGATAAACGTAACGCTCATCGGTCCCAATACAGAGATGAACCTTGTATCGCATTGGGATCAGCCCTGGGTTGTTAGCGCAGAAGACGAGGTGAAGCAGGTTTCTCTTCCGCTGTTTCTGGAAAGAAAACAACCCAACGGCATGACGCTGCGTCATCGATTGGGTCTCTCTGGCTATTACCAGGGTGACTTAAGGGAATCTGATTTTGTCTCCAGGCTTTACCTTGAAGCACCTCGCATTGATCTAGAAGGTTTTACCCCTGATTTCGAGCTCGCAGGACGGCGATTGTCTGCAGCGAGACTCGCCACCAGAATTTGGCTGACTCTCGAACCCGGTTCCCTGGATGTGACAGGTGAGATCGAGTTAACGGACGTGTCGCTGGCAGGAGAAAGTCACAACCTGCTGGATGAGGTCTCTTCCAGATTCCGTTTCCATGGGGAGTCGATTAGTCGCGGTACCTTGTCGATTCCAAACGTTCGGCTGAAACAGGGTGAGTTCGAATTCGAGCTCGATAATATTGCTCTTGCGATAGACACGGGGCCTTTAGGGTCATCTTTGGCGGGTCAACTTGATCAGGTAGATGTATCAGAACTTGCTCGGCTTGTTGAGTATGCGGGTCAAAAAGAATTGTTGCCCGAGAGATTGTCAAATGCGCTGCTGTCTGTGTCCCCCGATGGTGAATTAAAGAATCTGCTTTTCATTACCGATCCTGTTGAGGGAACGCCGCATCTGGTCAGTAGTCTTGTCGGTTTCTCGGTAGAAGCATACCTGGGGATCCCATCAATTGATCGACTTAATGGTTTTGTGTCGCTGCAACCCGATCGAGGCTATCTCGATATTGACAATGACGAATTTGAAATGAATTTCGAAAGCATGTTCGATTCTCCATGGACATTTGACTCTGGGCGAGGACGTTTGGCTTATCGGGTCGGCGAAGATAGTGTCTCTGTGGCGAGTGGGTTAATTGAGCTATTGGATGGCGACCTCTCTTCTTACGGAAAGTTGTCGATGAACTTGCCGCCGGCCAGAGAACTCCAGACCTGGGGTTTAACGATCGGTGTAGCAAATGCTGAATTGTTGTCGGCGAATGCCTATATCCCGAACTCGATACCTGAAAACCTCCGTTCATGGATCGAGTCAGCAGTTAAAGGCGGGCGATCAAATGAAGCGGGCGTGACCGTACATGGCGCATTGTTCAGGGGTTCCCCGGCGGTTCGAAAGGCTCACGACCTGTACCTGAAGGTCGAAAATACAGAGGTTGAGTACCACCCGGATTGGCCGCCAGCAACTGACCTTACGGCCACCATTCATATCGACAATCACCATGTACTCACCAATGACGCAACCGGTAAGGTCTACTCAAGTGATGCAGCGGATGTTGATGTCTTCGCTGCCATTCCAGACTCAGGGCAGGCTAATTTGGTGATGGTGTCGGCTGGTTTGAGTGGGCCGTTCGAAGATGTAATCCGTGCTCTTAAGGAAACTCCGCTTGCCCAGACCACATCCAACATGGCTGACCAATGGTCTGCTGAAGGTGAGATGCAGGCTGCCCTGTCGATCGAGGTTCCAATTGGTGCCAGGCGTGAAGAAGAAGTGCGTCCAGATGTTCTGGTGAGTTTTGAAAGTGCACTTTTGCATATGCCTGACTTTGATTTGGATATTACCCGTCTGGCTGGGGATATTCGCTATAGCAACGAAAGTGGCCTTAACTCCGACGGTTTTGCTGGAATGACCTTTGGCCGAGAGATCAGCGGCAGAATCTCAAATCAGTTCTATGGCGAGGGTGGAGAGATAGTAGTGCATGTTGATGGCGCGGTGGATGTGCCAGTTCTGTACGGGTGGTCTGATCAGATTCTGCTCAGCCGAGCTTCCGGTGTGCTTGACTATAGAACAGAGATTCACGTTCCCTATGGCGGGGCCATGGATAAAATATATATAGAAGCCTTTTCTGATTTAAGGGGGGTGATAGTTGACCTTCCCGAACCCCTGTCAAAACCGGTCATGGACTCAGTTCATGAATTTAGATATCGACAAGCTTTTAAGGAGTCAGGTTATCGCATCGACTTGTCTATGGACGACAATCTGCACGCGTCTTTGAAGATCGAGGATGGTATCGCTACTGGTGGTAGAGTTCATTTCGGCGTTTCTGGTTATGGTGCGGTGACCTATGATGCGATCAGAATGTCAGGAGAATTACCTTTTCTGGACTACGGCGCATGGGAGACTGTCACCGAAGAGTTCGGCCTGATTTCAGATGTTTCATTCGAAGACGAGATAGCAGCTCATGTCGCATCAGCTGAATTAAGCGTTGAAGAGCTGCTGTTTTATTACCAGCCACTGGATGACGTCGAGATGCTCGTCACGAGAGGTGACAACCTCTGGGTCGCGAGTCTGCAAAACGAAATGCTTGACGGTGAGGTACGTATTCTTGACGACGATGATGCCCCTTTGAACGTCAATCTGAACTGGCTAAGTTTCGAAAGTGAGGATGGTGCACTTGACCCATTCTACGATGTGAATCCAGTTGAGGTTGCGGATGTCGACTTCAGCACTAAACAGCTATTACTGGACGGTGAGGATTTCGGACATTGGTCGTTTAACTACAGAACGTCAGAACACGGCGGAAGGTTTGAAGACCTTGAGGTGAGTGCGCTTGGCCTGCAAGTTGCTGCGGGAAGTCTAGGTGAATGGCATTATAGGAACGGCCAGCACGCTAGTCGATTTGCAGGCGATATAGTGATTGATGATCTGGCGAAAGCGCAACAGAATTTCGGTTTTGCTTCAAGTATCGAAGGTGAGGGCCTAAAGCTTGCCGTTGATGTGAGTTGGGATGGTTCCCCCGCTATGGTGGATATTGAGAGAGTATCCGGTGAAGTGGAAATCTCGGAAGGCAGCGGTCGCTTCGTGCAGGCGGAAACCGGCGGCGCGCTAAAACTGCTGGGGATATTTGATTTTGCTTCTCTTGCCCGCCGGTTCAGGCTAGATTTTTCAGACGTGATTGATGATGGTTTTGAGTTTACCGATATCCAGGGTGTTATATCGTTCGATGAGGGTGAGGTGGTCGTACAGGAACCCATCGTCATCAATGGTAGTAGTGGTAAGTTTACTGTCGGTGGCGGCATGAACATTGTCAGCAACACGCTGGACAACGATATGATTGTTACATTACCGGTTGGACGCACTTTGCCATGGTATGCGGCTTATAGTGCAATTGCGACAGGCCCTTTGGCGGGAGCCGGCGTCATGCTCGCGCAGAAAGTATTCGAGAACCAGATTAATCAAATGAGCAGCGCAAAATATAAAATTACTGGCACAATTGAAGAGCCTGAGATTCAATTCGTCACTATTTTTAATGATACGGTGCGTGAGGCTCTCCCTGAATAATCGGTGAGTCCGGTTGTTGCGGTCACTCGTGTGGTCAAAGACGTCGGCAGATTGACTAGCGCTATGCCAGGTATTTTTCTTGCCCTACTGACATGCTGTCGGCTATCTATATTCAAGACGCTTCTATTCTTCAGAAAGAGCTTTTAGGAACTGGAACAATCTCCTGAAATGAGTCGTTTGTTGTCCGATTTCGCGCTCGTCACAGGCCTTGCGAACCAGGTGCCTGAGTTGTTGTCGGTCTGCGTGTGGGAATGCATCAAGCACCTCGGACAGCGCACCTGAATCACCATCAACCAGTCCTTCTCTCCAGGTTTCCAGTTGGTGG
>JABGVY010000275.1 GCA_018645845.1 Gammaproteobacteria bacterium
ATACATTGACGCCGATGCTGATAATGCCAACACCATACTGGAAAAAGTAAGAGGCGTTGGGCATGGCGGCGGCCAGCAACTGGATGCCGAGTCAGACGACTACCAGAATTTGGTGGAATTTCTTGGTCTGATTGGCGGCAACATCGATACCACTAACTCCGGCTCCCTGGGTGACTTCTGGCAGGGTGTTTCGATGGCGTCCGATGAGGATACTTTGCGCCGCGGTGCGATCACTATTGCCAATAAACTTCCCAGTACCGAACAAATCGCGTCTGTTCAGACAGGTGGTGAAGATGCACTTCGTACCGCCCTACGGGAACAGATGGAGGGCGATGGCTTTAATGACTTCCTGATGACCGGGGCAAACGATCGGCTCTTCACCGATGCGTTTATTGACGGCGATCTTTATCTTGAATCGGTTGAACTTTCGACAATGGTATTCTTCCCTATTGGGGCCAATAAGTATTTTGAAGAACAACCTCGTGATGAAGAAAACAATGACCCTGATACCGTGAGTTGGCTTCGGGAGTGGTACTGGGGAATGGCACGATCTCCGCTCGCACTCATTGCCTATGTCGTCGAAAACGATAGAAACTATCAGGAGGTTCTGACCGCTGACTACATGATGCTAAACCCCCGAACCAACGAGATTTTGAACGGTGATTTGACTTTCGAAGCAGGTGCCAATCATCGTAGCTATTTGCCGGGGTCGAATAATGGCCAAATTGTAAGGGACGACCAGCTTGTCGCTGAATTCAGTAATGACATGGGCGTTCAGGTCACTTCCTGGGGTCCGTACATTGACTACCCGCATGCGGGTGTATTGAGTACCCATGCCTTTCTGGGTCGATACCCAACGACAGCAACGAACCGTAATCGGGCAAGAGCAAGATGGACGTACTATCACTTTCTAGGCGTGGATATTGAGAAATCAGCGTCGAGGACAACCGACCCAGATGCACTGGCAGATACCGACAACCCGACGATGAATAATCAAGCTTGTACGGTTTGTCATGAGCTGCATGATCCTGTTGCGGGCACCTTCCAGAATTACGGCAACGAAGGTATCTATCGAGACAAGGAGGACGGTTTAGATTCCTTACCCGCCAGCTATAAATATCCACGTTATTTCGATGAAGACGCTGAACCAAGCCCCTACAAAGAAGGCGATACCTGGTTCGCTGATATGCGTGAACCAGGGCTTGACGGACAGCTGGCTTCTAATCCGGATAATAGCCTTCAATGGCTCGGCAACGAAATCGCGAACGATTCCAGATTTGGTGCAGCCACCGTCTCCTTCTGGTGGTCCTCCGTTATGGGGGCTGACCCGCTGGTGGCTCCGGAGCTGACAGACGCTGCAGATTACGCCGAAAAACTCGCGGCGTATGAAGAGCAATCGGCCTTTATCAATGATCTTGGCGCCGAATTCATTGCCGGCATTAGAGGAGGCAGTGCCTACAATGGCAAAGACCTGCTAATCGAAATGATGATTAGCCCATGGTTCCGCGCCAATAAAGTTGAGGCGGACGCGAGCACTGTTGGTGCAGGCGCGACGGCAGCAGATATCGGTGTTCGCCGCTTACTGACTCCCAGGGAACTGGAGGCTAAGACAACTGAGTTGTTAGGTTGGACGTGGGGAAGCTATGGCGCAGATAGCTATGAGTATGATGGTGTCTACACGACGCTGAACGATCGGTACGGTATTTACTACGGGGGTATCGATTCAAATGGCATAAAATCACGCGCGCGTCAGTTAACTTCACTCATGGCGAACGTAGCAGAACGCCAGGCTGTCTCCATGGCCTGCTCCTCGGTTGTCGTCGACTTTTTCAGAACTGACAGCGAACGCATCATTTTTAATGGTATAGATCAAAGTATCACCCCGGCTACAGAATTTGTCGAAGAATTCGAAGTCTCAGCCTCATCCGCGGACGGTATCGAGACACTTATTGCGTCGGGTACGCTTATTGAGGGCAGCAAAACGATTACCGTGGCCTTCTTAAACGACTTCTTTGATGAGGAAGAAGGCGACCGAAATTTGGTGGTGACGGCACTTCGACTAACCGACAGTGAAGGTAATGTACTTCGCGAAGTGAGTCTGGCAAATTTCGATAGCATCCCCGGTGCAACTGCAACTTGCGGTGGAGCAGACCAGGACGGATACACTCTTTGGAGTGAATGCCAGCTATCTATCCCATTTACAGTTGATTCATCGAGTTCTGTGAGAGTCGAGGTGGATGCCTGGGGACAACAGGCAGGGCCCGATCTGGTTGCTATGTCAGTTGCGGTGAATGATGAAAATTATGGCGACGGGAATGCCGCCGGTGCTGTCGCCATCAAAAACAAACTGATAGAGATGCATGGCGACTTTTTGGGTGAAACCCTAACACTCGCCAGTGATGAGCTGGAAGCATCCTATTCACTGTTCGTTGAGACCTGGCAAGATCGATTGTCACAGGCAGGCAGCGGCTGGGCCTGGAACTATCCTGATGAAAATTGCTATTTCTGGGATGAATCTCATTGGGCAGACGATGGTCCTGCGAACCAGGCATCTGACCCCGATGGGATACTGTATACCTGGACAACGATCCTGATTTACCTGATGACAGACTTCTACTATCTGCATGAATAAGGGTTGGTTAACAATGAAGAGGCGCGACTTTCTTAAACAATCTTTCATTCTGGGCGCTGCTGGATTAATTGCACCTGTACCAAAAGTGTATAGCGCTCCAGCCGATGGCTATTCAGGCCGTTTGCTGGTAACGCTTCAGGTCGATGGCGGTTGGGATGTTACCAGCTTCTGTGATCCCAAAATGAACGTCGCCGGTGAACAGGATATTAATAACTGGGCGAATACGGCTGAAATACAAACAGCAGGCAACCTGAGTTACGCACCTTTCGCAGACAATGCCGCTTTTTTCGACAAGTATTATCAGGATATGTTGATTATTAACGGTGTGGACGCTCAGACTAATTCGCATAGCACCGGCGTTCTGCACAACTGGAGTGGCCGAAATTCAGCAGGTTACCCATCCATTACCGCGATGTTCGCCGCTCATAACGCGCCGGATCAGCCACTTTCTTATATCAATTCTGGCGGTTTCTCGTACACGGCTGACCTGATCCGTTTTAGCCGGCTCGAAGATGCAGACGCCTTGAGGCAACTATTGGTGCCGGAGAAAGAATCAGACGAAGTTTATATTCGTAGCTCGAGTGACATGGCGCGGATAAGAGAATATAGAAACCAGCGTCACACAAGGTTATTGTCAGATCCTGGCATCATTAACCGCTATCAAGAAAACCTGGCTGCCTACGACTCAGCTCTACAGAGCAAATCTTCGTTGTCTGATTTCGAAAATTTCATTCCCGCCAATGA
>JABGVY010000417.1 GCA_018645845.1 Gammaproteobacteria bacterium
CATTGTTGTTATGACGCCTCGTAGTGGTTGGTGGGCAAATGCCTCTGAAAGAGGCGGCGGCATCGCCTGCTTTCTCGAGATCATGAAAGCTGTAAAGGCGATGGCACCAGAACGTGACGTTATTTTTACCGCCAACACTGGACATGAACTAGGCCATACAGGGTTGGACCTGTTCCTCCGCAACAATCCAACATTGATAAAAGATGCACACGTCTGGATACACCTTGGAGCTAATTTTGCGGCGAGATTCGGCTCACAGATCAGACTTCAGTATTCCGATGATGCAGCGGTTGCTAATCTCGGGCCATGGCTAAAGGGAAATGGTTTGACACCAGGCACCCTCACCCCTATGGGACAACGCCCTTTGGGGGAGGCACGTAACGTCTACGATGGCCACGGGCGATATATATCTATCCTCGGAGGAAACGGGTTATTCCATCATCCAGCAGACCAATGGCCAAACGCTGTGGATCTGGATCTGACTACCAAGTGGGTAAAGGCATTTGCGCAATTGACTGTCGCTCTGTCGAGGAAAGCGAAACTATAAAACTATGAATGAATTCGTTTGTCAGGTGCAATAAGAATCCCAATAAGGGGCTACCGTCGCGAGGTTTTATCCACGTATGGTTTTCTGTACGTCTGCCTTGAAACCTATAAGCCAAATGACGTCAGTGCTCGGGACTCAGCACTGCCAGCGCTGTTGCGACCTTCGGTGCACAATCGGGCTGCTGAGATAGCATCTGTAAGAGGCCAAGCTGCTCGACATCAACTTTTGGAGTCGCCGTTTGCCCAACTACGGCCAACGCTGCGTCGAGTTGTTCGCGCGCCTTTGCGTGGCTGCCATGTCCCGACAGACGGAATTGGGCTGGGATGATCGGCCCGAAAACGAGGCCCGCCGTGAGTTCTGGAAAATCTTCAATGTCGGGCTCGAGTCCCGCTGCGATCGCGACTTCAACGGCGACCTCGTGATAGAGCAGTGGCGCCCCAAGTTTGCGCATCTCCCGAAACTGGTGGACTTGTTCTGCCATTTGGCTGGGTTCGACCAACGATCGCTGGCCTGCAAAGACCATGGCGATCCAGCGAGCCTGTAGCTCTAGCACGGGAAAGTAGGGGCCGACCAATTGAAACTGGCCGATGAAGGCGAGGCGTTCAACGCTGGGATTGAACGTGTAGTTGTATAGATCGAGATCGGTGTTGTCCGCGTTCAACGTGAGTCTCAATTCTTCGCTGAGGAAGGGCAGATTGAGGTCGTAACCTGTGCCGGTGATGATGGCGTCGATGGACTCGACCCTCCCATCGCCGAAGGTGACTTCGCCAGCCGAAACCTTCGTCGGAATCCCGCAGGTTTGGATGCGCCCCACGCTACACCATTCCAGGTAGTCCTGGCATTGGGATAATCCCGCTTCCATAAGATTATCCGATGGTCTGGGCGCGCCAAAGTCATTGGGGCTACCATGCAGGCTCAATATTTGTTCACGCAAACCTGCCGCTGCAGCTTCCGGAGGCAGCGTATGCGCGATGAACATTGCTGCACGGTTGAAGAAGCGCCAATCGGCGGGTATTCCTTCATGGAATTTCTTAATGATATAGCGTGGTTTTCGACAGCCTGAAAATACCTCGATTGAGGGTTCTGCAGCTAAATCACTGGCGATCTCAAGGCCGCTGATGTTGTTGCCAAGGGTTAGCACGCGCTGGCCTGCAAATGCTGCGGAACCAGGATAGTCAAAGGCGTGTATGACCCCGCCACGGCCGCTAAAGCTATCCAATCCCTCTATTTGTTGTGGAGTATTGGGCTTGTTATAGCGACCGCTGGCGACCACCACGGCGCTGGCTTCGACGTTTGTTTGACCATTACGATCTTGATAGTGAACGCGAAACCCATTTCCGTGCTGGCGTTCGATGAGTTCAATGTGAACCCCGGTCCGCACACATTCGTTGAGCCCAAAGGTATCAGCGTAGCGGTGCAGGTATGCGCCGATCTGCAGGGCGGAGGGAAACATGGGGGTTTCTTCAGTGTGGGCCAGGTCCGAAAAGACTGTCGTGGCTTTGGAGGTGTTGGTGGCCATGCCTGGCCAAATGCCGCTGTGGCTGGCCGTTGTGTTCCATTGCCCCCCAATGTCTTCACTGGCCTCGAGCACGAGTGGCGTTAGGCCTTCGTCGAGCAGTGCTTTGGCTGCGGCAAGCCCGCCCGGCCCTGCGCCTAAGACCACCACTGGTTTAGCTTGCTTCGATATTTCGGCCATCTCGTACGCTCCTTCGTCCCCGTGGGGTGGGGTAATGTGAAGTGATTCCGCTGACTAAGGCAAATAGTGATTCTTTGAGGTCGAGTTTACAAGACTGGCCTGTTCGGTCACAGTTTGGTCTTTCTAGCTCAGCGGGTGGATACCGGTAATTCCAGTGTGCCGCCATAGAGTGTCTGGGTTGCCACATCAACACCGTCCTGTTCAGCCCAGGGCCCTGCACGATTTCTGTGGGCGTGGAACTTTGGGAAATCTGAAGAAGAAATATCCAGTCGAATACGAGAGCCTTCCGATACTCGCCACTCGATCGGCCACATATCGATCTTCAGTGTTATCGACTCCCCGGGCGTATACTCCCGGGGATTAAAGCCACCATCCCGGTAGGCGAGAGAAGTGATATTGTCCCTGATGTTAACCGCGCTGCCATCGGCAAAGACCTCTATTAGTTTTGCAGTAAAGGACGTATCTGGAGCGCTGGAAGAAACTTCCAGGTTTACGCTGATCTTGCCGGCAATCAGCATCGACGATTCGAGGCGCGAAGTCACAAAAGTTAAAACGTCCTGCCGTTCACACAAACCATCCTGTAGCACATTGGCAGGTGACGCGCCCTCGAAGTTTGGCAAAATGAAGGCAAGCATACCTGCGCCACCCTTCGTTGGTACTGGATCAAGTGGATCATATTGATAGCTGACCGGTTCGCTCAACCCCTGCTCAAGCGCTAGTTCACCGCCATCGCAACCGGGCGAAGCGAGCAACTTGTTCAAGCTCAAGGTTTGTTTGGCGATCGGTCCCGGCCATTCCTCGTAATGGTGCCAGTCATTCTCGCCCATTGTGAAGGCGTATAGCCCTGGCGGGTTCTCAAGGGTTTTTCCCTTCAGGTGGTGCTCGAGCCAGGGCAGCATCTCTTTCCACTGGAACAAACCCCCTTGCGCATTTTCAATCTCGAAAGCTTCACCACTGCCACCAGAATGTGTCCAGGGGCCAAGTACGAATCTGCTGTTGCTTCGGGTTGCCAGCTTCTTCCAGTCGGCCATCTGTCCACCAAAGAAAACGTCATACCAGCCACTGACCATCAGAATTGGCACGTCAATTTTTTCGGGCACCCCGGCCATCAATAGAGCATCGGGATTATCGAAGAAAGACTTTTTCGCCCGCTCTATATCTATCATGTCCTGATACCAGGGCATCGGCAGACCAAACACGTCCGTATCCACCTTGTTATGTGGCAGGTACCTGATGGCCTTCTGGTAGTCACCGCCCGCATCCTCAACATCACCGTTAGTGCTCCGCATCATGCTGGCCCAGGCCGTAAACGTTTCATGCCGAAACATGCCGTTGCTGTAAAGTATATTCGACAGATCTGTTGTGTAGACCGCTGGCACCAGGGTCTTCACTTCTTTCGGTAATCCTGATGCAGCCACGGCGTATTGCACCGACGCAAGATAGCTCGGGCCAACCATGGCAATGGCGCCATCCTGAAACGGTTGCTCAATAAGCCAGTTTATTGTGTCCCTGCCATCCCGGACTTCGTTCACCATCGGGCTCCACTTGCCTTCTGATTCACCCTGCCCGCGAACATCCTGCAGCACGCAGGCATAACCGTAACGAACAAGGCGGCCACAAAGTGTGTCTCGCATAATAGCGGTGAATTGAGCATAGGGGTTTCTGATCAGTACCGCAGGAAACGGACCCTCCCCTTTAGGTAGCATCACGGTTGCAAATAGTTTTACCCCATCCTGCATAGCGATACGTACTTGCTGAGTTTCCCCTGCTGCCGCAGTAAATGATGGCAACTGTTCATTCATGCGCGTGAGTTCGTGCCTGCCGAGGTAGGCACCATAGGCGCAGACCGCCAATAGTAGAGCTACAAGACCCGCCAGCTTTAAAAATTTCACAAGAACTCCCCCCAGGATTAGACGCTCGGGCGCAACTATATCTCAATCGAGCAGTCCAGAACTGCCTTTTGATCTCATTTCCGGAACACAGCTTATAGTGTCGTCCCGTCTAAGCGTCTGATTGTTGAATACAATCGGGCGCGTTGTCTCAGGCGTTGTATCTTAGACACTCAAGTCCTGGGGGCCGCGCGCTGCTTTTGAAAACGATCTTATAGAATCTAGATCCGGCAGCTAAACCTCGATGACTGCGGTTGCCTCGATTTCAACCTGCAGTTGTTTCATGACAAGCGCAGATACGCCAATCAAAGTCGAAGCAGGTTGATCGGTTTGGGTGAAGTATTTTGCTTTAGCCTGAGATAGTGCTTTGCTTCTTTGGGAGTCTAAATCCACCACATACGAGTTGAGTTTAATGACGTCTGCAACGCCGGCGCCGGCGGCGGCGAGTTCCTCAACTAAATTACGGTGAGCCATTTCTGCCTGTTCTTCAAAGGTTTCCCCAAACTTGCCGTCCGCATAACCCACTTGACCCGAAACGACAATAGTTTTGATTCCCCGAGCGGTGTAAGCAACCGTGTTGGTAAAGCCCATTGGGTGAGGATTGATAAATTCTTTCGTTAGCATGGTGCTTCCTTGTTTAGACTGTCAGCATATTGGCACTTTCGCTGACGTTAAACCATCAAGATATACCGGTCATCAGGGATACATGATCGGGTCATAGGCTTTCGTTGGGTTTTCTTTTTACGAGGCCTTAGCGAACGCTGCGGCCTCGCAGTATTTGGCTTAAGGTAGAGCGGGATAAAACAGTACCATCTTGGCCTAATGAATCGGCCAATTGATCGTCCGTGGTAAAGAGGTTAAATAGAACGAGAGCGCCTTCCGGGCCGCCCATTTCCATATGGACATCGCCCGGACCCTTAGCAGCATAGTCACCTGTTTTTCTGATCCGACGACCTATCTCTTTGCCGGTGTCGAGTTCGATGTCAATGACGTGGAGTTCGCCAGCCAACACAGTAGAAGTGATGAAGCCAGTATGCTTATGGAAATGGCAGTAAGCATTGGGTGCCCAGCGGTACAGCAGATCGACATGACCGTTGTCTCTGGCCGAAAGTAGCGCCGCGGAGTAATCAATGGGGTAGTTAAATTTATCGCTACCGGTAAAGTGCTTCCATCTTAAATCATCGTTTTCAAACAGGTTCATAGGCTTCTCCGTTAATCGGTATCTTAAATGGCGTTATCCCGAATTTCAAAAGTATCCCGGTTGGTCCCCTTTGCGGGGGAAAGTTTGTTTGGCGGTTTATGATGGGAAGCGCGAGAATTGCCAATGATTACCCGTCGTAAAACATAGGTGCATGTAGACCGAGCAACTGTGCTTCTCGCTGACTTTGGATACGGGCACGCGCGGTTGTTGAGATTTGATTACTGTTATCGGTGGTATGCAAACGCTGGGCTATATCACGGCGACCGTAGTGAACTTGCAGGAAGAACCGTCCGGCATCCTCTTCAAAGCTAGGCAAACGTCGGTGCCAGATGTCAGACACGAACATGGCAACGTCACCGGCTTTAGTGGTAAGCGGCGTTACGCCCCGGCCATTCCAGGTCAGCTCGGTGTCGTCTCGTTGAGCTGCCGGTGGAACCTGGCCGGATGTATGACTGCCTGGAATGACGCCTGTTGGGCCGCAGCTGATAGGGCAGTCCCGCAGGTAAATATGCACCCCGATTGCAAAAACCGGGTAGGGTAAATCGCCAGGCCAGGGCTGATCAACCGTTCGGGGTATATGTGGGCCGGCGTCGATGTGCCAAAAGCCCCCACCG
>JABGVY010000393.1 GCA_018645845.1 Gammaproteobacteria bacterium
CGATACTGTCACGTGTGGCACTGCACCCAAAATGCGTTGCTTGAGTTCACGGTCAAAACCGTTCATCACAGAAACAACAACAACAAGCGCCATCACGCCAAGCACTAAGCCAATAAAGGACACCATGGTGACCAGCGATATAAACCCACTGGTTGAACGGGCCCGGTAATACCGCAGGCCTATCATGGTTGTCACGCTCACCCTGTAGACTCCGTCAAGCTGCCGCTAACAAGCTCACTGACTCGTTGCATGCGACCGGCAAATTGCAAATTATGGGTCACTACCACAAAAGCCACGTTCAACTGAGAAGATAGCGACATCATCAGGTCATGGATTTGGTCCGCGCTTTTCTCATCCAGGTTTCCGGTCGGCTCGTCAGCGAGCACAATGCCCGGTGACCCTACCAGCGCACGGGCGATCGCAACCCTCTGCCTTTCACCTCCGGATAAAGCTGACGGGTAGTGCGAAACCCTGTGGGTCAGGCCAACTTCCCCCAGCATTTCTGCTGCTGCCATTTCAGCCTTAGCTCGACCGAGGCCGCCAATCATCAGTGGCAATGCGACATTTTCCTGGGCACTGAACTCAGGTAGCAAGTGATGAAACTGATAAACAAAACCCAGATGTTTGTTTCGTAGTTCACCCAATTTGCTTTGCGTAAGGTCTCCGAGATCATTACCCATGATAGATACAGAGCCATGGTCTGGCTGGTCAAGACCGGCAAGCAGATGAAGGAAGGTACTCTTACCACTCCCTGATACGCCAACGACTGCCAGGGTGTCTCCCTCGTGCACAGTCAGGTTAAGATCCTGCAGCACCTTGACTTCCTGGTCACCCTGCCAGTAACTCTTGACAAGATTTTCAGCGACCAATACTTTCGACTTCATAGGTCAGACTTCATACTGTAATGCCTCAACAGGGTTTGCGACCGCGGCCCGGCTCGCCGGGTATATCGTCGCGAGAAAAGAAATAACAAGACTGACCACTGAGATGATGGCTAAGTCCTCGATCAGGATTTCCGTCGGCAGGTAGCGAATGAAATATTCCTGCATCAACGTTAACTGGAACCATTGCGTCAGAACTTCATAGATGTTGCCCAGGGAAAAAGTCAGGGCCAAACCCATCAGCAGTCCAATCAACAAGCCCACGACACCCACCATCAGCCCATGCATAATAAATATCCACCTCAGGTCGCCCGGGGATGCGCCCATCGTTCGAAGAATCGCGATCTCTGATCTGTTGTCATCAACGGTCATCACGAGATTTGAAACAACGTTGAACACTGCTACGGCAACCAGCACGAGCAACAGTAAAAACAAAGTCGCTTTCTGCGTCCCGATGGCGTTGTACAGGCTCCCGTTCTGACGCATCCAACTGATACCGTAAAGGGACGGGTCGGCGAGGGAAATCCCGTGAAGCACTCTATGTATATCGAACAGGTCAGGGATACGAACCACCAGCCCATCAATACCTGATTGCCTTTTAAGTTTTTGGGCATCAGAAATACTAAGGTAGATATGTGTCTTGTCTATATCAGCACCAACTTCGAACGTGCCGAGTACTGTCAATCGCCGCGTGGTTACAACAGGCCCTGTGAGGGAGAAACCAACGTCTGGGAGCACCAGCGAAATCTGGTCACCTGGAGAGACACCAATCTGTCTTGCCAGCTCCGCACCGAGAATCGTCCCATATCGAGTGCTTGCCAACTGCTCGAGAACGCCGTCTGTCACGAATTCTGGCAGGATGGAAACCGTCGATTCAAATTCCGGATCGATACCACGAAATGCAATTCCTGTTAACTCCCCATTCAACACAAGCAGGCCTTGCCCCTCAACCACTGGTGCTACACCCAGCACACCAGGCTGTTTCAGTAGCTCAGACCGGGTAACACGCCAGTCTTCGAATCCGGTTCTGGAATAAATAGTTCCGTGCGGCAGGACCGCAAGAACACGCTGCCTTAATTCCCGCTCAAACCCATTAACGACAGAAAGCACGGTCACGAGGATGGCAACTGCCATCGAAAGCCCACCTACCGATAACAGTCCAACGAAGGACATCAGTCGATTCGATGAGTTGGCCCCGAATAAACGGAGCGCCACTGTGCACCGCCAATTGTCTAACATAATATGATCATCAAAATGAACCTGGCTAGTGAAGCATGATAGCTCGGAGATGCCTACTTGTAGAGGAAGGAAGTTAGGTTAAAACGCACGCATGCCTGTTATCGAACGAATGCCTAACTGGCGAGTTCGATGGAAACCTGTTTGGATATTACGGTTTCTGATGCGCGATGAAACTGGAAATCAGGAGGCGTCGAAATAGTTCCCGCTACCTGTCGTCGTCGATTCCTGTTCACACTTCGCTGGGTTGCCACCGCATATTTCACACGCCCCATCCACACCAAGATTGTTCAACCCACCACAGGAACCTGAAATCGGGGCTCGCCCCCTCATAACGCCAACAGCCATCATCGCGACGATTGTCATCAGGATGACGAAGGATAAAAGAAATTCAGTCATTAATTTACCTATTCAGGCCTTGTTACGGCTCTTCTTGCCAAGCGCTTGCGCTTTACCTAATGGCCTTCAGCTTCTTGACCGGTAATGTCAGCAAGATAACGATTAAGTTCAGTAGACATTACTTCCTTGTAATCTCCGTTTTCACGAATTATAGCCAAAACGAGAAGTTTATTCGCCTCTGCCAGTTGCATTGTTGCGGCCTCGCCCATGACATTAAATGCGGTCGCCAAACCATCCGCATAGCCAGCCCTTGGATGCAGCACTGTGACTGATGTCAAATTGTGCCTCACCGGCCACCCCGTTTCAGGATTCAAAGTGTGTGAAAACATCTGACCTTCATGTTCGAAAAAATTCCGATAGTCCCCTGAAGTTGCCATGCCCATGTTTTTGATCGGCACAGTTCGCAGGAGGCGCCTGACCTCCGTGTCCGGCGCTTCTATTCCTATCACCCATGGAACATGACGACCGTTGTTGCCGCTTGCCCTAACCTCGCCGCCAATTTCTACGAGATAGTGATGCTCTCCCATCGTGTCAAGGTAGTCGCTGACAACGTCTACGGCATAACCCTTCGCTATAGCAGACAGGTCTATCACCAAATCTCTGGGCTTGGTTATCGTCAACTCCTGCAGTGCGAGCCGAGTAAATCCCGTACGGGCCATCGATTGGCTAATTTCCTCATCCGACGGTACGCCATTTCTGGGGCCCGAAGGACCAAAGCCCCACAGATTAACGAGGGGCCCAACGGTTGGGTCGAAAGCACCGCCGGACAAGTGATTTATCTCACTGCTAAGCGACAGCACATTCATCAGTTCCCTGGAAACCTGAATGTCCCCACCATCGCGGTTCAGAAGGGACAACTCAGAGTCAGGAATGTAGGTAGAAAACACCTGGTTTAGCTGCACCAGTCGCTCATCAATATCCGCTTTAAGGGTGCCTGAATCAATTTCATCAGACACAACCTTAATGTGATAGGTCGTACCCATGGTTTTGCCGCTTATCTCAACGGTACTGGCCCTGCGGTCTTCGCAACCTGAAATCAGGCTCAATGAGATTGCAATCGAAGCGAGGTTTCGAAACCAAACTATTGAGGTCAAAGGGAATTTCATGTTTTACTCCGCGCCTCGTCGTCACAGGCTTACCGCTGTTGGAAACCACTAATCCAGCAAAAAAACCAAGCATCTATGTGGATTCCATTCAATCCCTGGAAGAAGCTATGCATTCGCTCACCCCCATCAGTAAGGTCATGGGTATCAGCGTGGTTAGTTATGATCGCGAATCACTGACGGTAGCTGCGCCGCTTGCTCCTAACATCAACCCACATCAATCAGCGTTCGGAGGAAGTCTCTTCTCGATCGCAGCACTTGCAGGCTGGGGCTTAATACAAATGAAGCTTAGCGAGTTACTCCTTGATTGCAATACAGTGGTTATGGGCGGTGAAGTCTCGTACAAAAGGCCAGTGTTAGAGCAACTGCTGTGTGTTTGCAGGTTTCAGAATGATTCAGCGAAAGTTTTCGAGACACTTGTCCGCGAGGGCGCTGCTTCGACAACGCTTTATTCCGTGTTTAAAAGCAATGATAAGGATGCCATGCACCTTGCCGCAAAGTACCATATAAAGACGAAACCAGGACCTAACAAGTGAACACACCGGCCCGAATATCCCTCGCTCGTCTGCCTACGCCACTAGAACCACTGACCAGGCTGTCGGCGGCCTATGGCACAAGAATCTGGATTAAGCGCGACGACCTAACCGACACGATCGCCAGTGGAAACAAGATTCGAAAGCTCGAGTACTCGATTGGCCAAGCGCTAGCCGAAAAAGCCGATGTCCTGGTCACCTGGGGTGGTATCCAATCCAACCATTGCCGAGCAACTGCAGCGCTTGCTGCCCGGCTTGGTCTTAAGTCCCACCTGGTATTGCGAGGCAGTGAACCTGAAGAAAAAGACGGCAATCTACTGATCGATAGCCTCGTAGGGGCAGCGATAACCTTTGCTCCACCAGAGCGCTACATGCAAATGGACCATACCTACGAAAGCTTGCAGGCTGAATATGCTAGCCAGGGGTTGAAAACCTATCGTATTCCGGTCGGCGCTTCAGATGAAGTCGGTCTGTGGGGCTACATCAACTGTGCGAATGAACTGAAAGAAGATTTCAAGTCAGCGGGCATTTCTCCTGGGGCGATCGTGTCAGCGACCGGTTCAGGCGGCACGCTGGCTGGTTTAATTATCGGCAATGCCCTGTACGAGCTTAATACAAAGGTAATCGCGTTCAATGTTTGCGACGACGAGGCTTATTTCAAACGAAAAATTTCAAAAGATTTCGTATTATGGAAAGACCGGTACGGCAGTGGCCTAGATATTGACCGGATGCCGATCAACGTAATCGATGGATATGTCGGACCTGGATATGGTCGAGCGACCCCTGAAGTGTTCGAAACCATCAGAGAAGTTGCAAGGTTGGAAGGAATTGTTCTTGATCCGGTTTATACTGGTAAAGCGTTTAACGCCCTGCTGCAGGAAACAAGGTCAGGTAAATTCGCGGGATTGTCAGATATCGTGTTTATCCATACCGGCGGCATGCTAGGGTTATTCCCACAAAAACAACAGCTATTTGGAACAGGTTAACTATGCGGTACGTCACAATTTTTCTAGTAACTTTGGTTACATCCTGTTCCTGGTCGTGGCCATGGGGCGCAAGTAAAACAGGGAATTGCCTGGATGACGGCAACTGCGAAGGCGCCAATCCGTTTGAAGAGAAACTTAAAGGCGGCACCTGGCATTGTTACGGTGTCAGTAAAAATGAGCCCTGGGACTGCAGCCAGGTGCAAGACGATGCCAAAATCGCAACCGTCGACGACAGCCCTGCGCGTATCAACAGCCCTGAGCGTGTCGACAGCCCTGATCCCGCGCTCGATAACGAAGAGAACACAGCGCCAGATCACCGGGCAGAAATGCATTTGGGCGAGAATATTTCGAACTCCGTCAAAGCATCTGATTTGGAAGCACCAGCGCCCCAGGCAGTAGTGACAGATTTATTATCTGGCCACAGCAACTCCAGCTTTGCGGTTCAGTTAATCGCCCTGCAAACACTTGAAGAAGTCACTCAGTACACCGAAAAACTCAATCTCAACCCACCCATGTATGTGAAGATTCGCAGTCAGGGTTCAGACTGGTACGTCGTGCTGTTGGGCATATATGAAACCAGAGCTGAAGCCGATGCGGTTTCAGAAAAATGGGCTTCGAGCCACGACCCGTCCTCAAGACCCTGGGTTCGTCCACTGCATCCGTTGAGAAAAGCCGCGAACCTTGCGGGCCCCTAGACATGAGCCAGTCCAACCAACTGAAGCGAATTCCTTCAGTCGACAAACTTCTCTCGTCAGCAGCGTTTCGAAATACGGTTGAAGTTTATGGCCATACCCGGACAAGCCAATCTATTCGTGAATACCTGTCTACTCTTCGAACAGAGGTGCGGGAAAACAATGATCATCCAATTCCTGCTGCGGAAGACATCGCGGACATCATTACAACCTCGCTGGATGTAATCGATACTAGTTCACTGCAACCGGTTCTTAATCTGACAGGAACAGTGCTGCATACTAATCTTGGCAGAGCTGCGCTGCCGGCAAGTGCTCTGGACGCCGTGACACGAACAGCGTCGGGAAACACCAACCTTGAGTTTGATCTATCGGAAGGGAAACGAGGCGACAGGGATGATCACGTCGAGAAGTTGCTCTGTGAATTGACGGGTGCTGAGGCCGTCACAGTCGTTAATAACAATGCCGCAGCGGTACTTATTTGCCTGAATACTTTTGCCTTTGGTAAAGAAGTTTGTATCTCACGCGGCGAGCTAGTGGAAATTGGCGGATCTTTTCGTATTCCAGAGGTCATGGAAAAGTCCGGCTGCTCTCTCAGGGAGTTGGGCGCAACCAATAGAACACATCTGAAGGATTATGCGAACGCAGTCAATGATCGCACTGGCCTACTGATGAAAGTACATACTAGCAACTACGAAATCAGGGGCTTCACACAGGAAGTAAGCTACAAGGCCGTAGCGCGTTTCGCGAAAGAAAGTGACCTACCCTTTCTTGCTGATCTTGGCAGCGGCACGCTGGTCAACCTCGAGGACTATGGGCTGGAACACGAGCCAACCGTGCAGGAAGTGCTGAAAGCCGGAACAGATGTTGTGACATTTAGCGGCGACAAGTTACTGGGCGGCCCACAAAGCGGCATCATTGCCGGGCGCAAGGATCTCATCGATCAGGTGAAAAACAATCCACTAAAGCGAGCGCTGCGGGTGGACAAAATGACGATGGCTGCACTTTCAGAAGTGTTGAAGCTTTATAAACACCCAGAATCTCTGACCCGGGAACTTCCGACAATCAGGCATCTCGCGCGGCTACCGGAGCAAATCAGAAGTATCGCTGAAACAGTCCTGCCTGCCTTTAAGGAATCAGCAGGCGATAAAGCAACAGTTTCCATTGTTCCGAGTGCGAGCCAGATTGGCAGCGGCGCCCTCCCCCTGGATCAGTTACCCAGTTTCTCGGTTCAGATCAAACCAACCTCAGAACGTAACTCTGCGCTGCAACAATTAGCCAGGGCTTTTAGGGAAATGCCTGTGCCCGTAATTGGCAGGTTACACGATGGTGCACTGCTGTTTGATGTCCGCACCCTGGATGAATGTGAACTGCTAACAGACCAACTTGAGCACTTTGCCTGGCCATGATTATCGCAACCTCCGGTCACGTAGATCATGGCAAGACTTCGCTGGTGAATGCCTTAACTGGCATCGACACAGATCGACTTAAGGAAGAGAAGCAGCGAGGTCTGACGATCGACCTTGGGTTTGCTTACAGCGAAGCTGAGTCGGGCGAGCGCCTGGGTTTCGTCGACGTACCCGGACATACCAAATTTATCAGCAACATGCTGGCTGGCGTCTCGGCGATTGATTGCGCTCTCTTAGTGGTTGCCGCTGATGATGGCGTCATGCCACAAACCCTCGAGCATCTCGAAATACTCAATCTCCTTGGAATCGATTACGGCCTGATAGCGGTCACCAAGATCGATCGCTGTGATGACGAGCAGATCAGTCGAACCCTGGAGCAAATCACCCAGGTTGTGAGTAGAACTTTTCTCAAAGACGCCGAGGTTTACCCTGTCTCCTCGATCACAAAAGAAGGGATGGAAACGCTGCAGATAGCGCTTGAGCTTACCGCCGATGACATTAAACACCGACGGGAAAATGGGCAATTCAGACTCGCCATAGATCGTAGATTCAGTATCAAGGGATCCGGTGTAGTTGTTACGGGTAGTGTGTTCTCAGGAAGCATTTCCGTTGGTGACGAACTGTTCCTGATGCCACAGGCTATTCCAGTACGTATTCGGGGTCTGCACACACAGAACCAGGAGGCCAAATCAGCAATTGCAGGTGATCGTTGTGCTGTAAATATTTCCGGCCAGGGGCTCGACCTGGAACTTATTCACCGCGGTAACTGGTTAACGACGAACCCGGCTGCTGCCACTGCGCGCGTGGATATAGAACTCGCGATTTCACCCTCGGAAACCAAACCCTTCTCTCACTGGACGCCTGTTCACATACATAGTGCCGCCAACCATGTCACCGGTAGAGTGGCATTACTCGAAACCACAGACACAACCAGAATAGCCCCAGGGCAAAAAGGCCTGGCTCAACTCGTGTTTGACCCGCCCATCAACCTTTGTTTTGGTGATCGCGTCATCATTAGGGACCAGGCCGCGACAAGAACGATCGGTGGAGGCAAGGTTATTAATACCACCTCCCCGAAACGTGGCAGGGCAAAACCGGAACGCATTGAACAATTAAGGCAGCTGAATCCGGGCAATATTAAGGAAAGCTTGACGGCTCTCATCCAGGGCGCGAAACGCGGGACCGAACTGAAAACGATACAAGAGAAGTTTAATCTCACGGACTCGGAATTAGTAAGCTATCTGGATACAGCCGGCTTCGACACCATTTCAAATCAGCTGGTGATTCCAAAAGATAGACTTGAAGCTGTCAAAGATGGACTCATCGAGAAACTGGAAGATTGGCACAAATCCAATCCCGGCAAATCAGGGTTACCACGAAACCAGATAAGACAGATGGTAAAGTCCTGGCACCAGGTGTTATTTGACCAAATCGTTGATGGCCTGATCGCCAGCGAGGAGCTTCTTCAGGATGGCAATCTGGTTCAGAGACCAGGCTATGGCGTGCAACTCAACAAGAAAGAAATGTCGACCTGGCAGGCAGCACTTCCGCACCTGCAACAGGAGCTCTTGAAGCCACCGGTGTTGCACGAACTAGCCAATACAATGACCGTTGAACCTAAACAACTCGAGAAAATTCTTAACCAGGTGGTCAAGACAGGGTTACTAGTACGGCCTGTAAAAAACAGGTTCTTCCTGCCAGAGGCAATGCTGGAATTAGCAGCCGCTATGACCAAGGCAGCTGATGAGAAGCAACAGTTTACGGTGCAGGAGTATAGAGACCAGACTGGTATCGGCAGGAACCTGAGTATTGAAATACTGGAATATTTTGACCGGCAAGGCGTCACAAGACGAATTGGCGACGTACGGCAAATCATGCGTCCCGAAAGCCCCAGAGGATAACAATGAGCGTCACTGACTTTAATAACAAAGTTGCGGCCATTACCGGCGCTGGATCAGGTATGGGCCAATCGCTCGCAGTGCTGCTAGCCAGGGCTGGATGTCACGTCGCTATTTCAGACCTAAATGCAGACGGTCTGGAAGAAACCCGCGCGATGCTGAACCCTGCCGTCAACGTGTCTGTGCATGTCGTCGATGTTGCCAACCGGGAACAGATGGAGGCTTTCGCCGCTTCAGCAAACACAGAGCACAGCAAGATCAATATGATCTTTAACAACGCCGGCGTGTCGGTGACTGGTCTTGCTGAACAGATGCCGTACGAAGACATTGAATGGCTGATGAACATCAATTTTTGGGGCGTCGTGTATGGATGTAAATCCTTCCTGCCGTACCTGCGAGAGGCCGACGAAGCAGCAATCATCAATACTTCAAGTATATTCGGCACTATTGCCGTGCCAAGTCAGTCTGCTTACAACGCGTCCAAGTTTGCCGTTAAAGGCTACACCTATGCTTTACGCCAGGAACTGATCGACTCACACATTGGCGTCAACTGCGTACAACCGGGAGGTGTGAAAACCAACATCGTTAGTTCCTCCCGATTCATTCCAACGGACAATGAGTCAGCGACCAAGCAAGATCTGGTCGAAACATTCAGTCGCTTGGCAAGAAAATCGCCAGAACAGGCGGCAGCGATTATTCTGGATGGCGTGTTGAAGAACAAGGCTAGAATTCTGGTCGGCAGTGATGCAAGAATTGCATCCTGGATAGAAAGGCTCGCGCCCTCCGCCTATCTTAAACTTCTAAGGATGAATATCACGGATTGATCTCATCATGCTGGCGGTTTTCCAATCGTTGCACCGATGGTCGTTCCCAGCAGTTGGAATACAAGCATCACACTGGCAACGACGCAAACTCTGCTGAGCCAGTCTACTATGCCGAAATAACAAGTACCCCATAGACCGATTGTCAGCCCGAGTGCCAGACCAAGCACTGCACCGATGATAGGTTTTGACATGCTGTTCCACAAACTCTTGCGACCTTAGAGCTTAGATCATCTGGCCGCGGCAAACAATTTCATGTTGCCGATTGACCGAGGGACAGTCTACACTTGCGCCATCTAGTCAGGGTTATGGCAATGCGTTATCAATTCTTTATTTGGCTCTTCCTCGCACTCCCCGGTTTTGCCTCATCGGCACCAGAGGTAGGTGACCCTGCCCCGGACTTCAGCATGCAGGGTTCCGATGGCAAGACCTATTCGCTACAAGAGTTAGTAGGTAGCAGCGGAATTGTCATTGCATTCTTTCCCAAAGCCTTCACAGGGGGCTGAACCAGGGAATGCCAATCGCTGCGTGACAGTGATGAAATCTTAAAGCAATACAAAGCCGCATACTTCATGGCAAGCACAGATACGCTCGATGACGTAACTGCCTTCGCAAAACTTCATGAGGCTAACTTCCCC
>JABGVY010000386.1 GCA_018645845.1 Gammaproteobacteria bacterium
AGCCAGGCATGGTGACTGCACCATCCCAGTAGTCTGGCATACCAGCCCGTCATTCCTGCTAAGGTCGTTGGGTCGCCATTTTCCATGATGTCAAGGTCACGACGGAATTGATCCTGGCCGTTAGCGACTCTTCCGAACACCGCTCCGATCGCAGGACCGAAAACAAGGGCGTACAGAAGGCTGCCAAGTAAGACTGTAAAAACAGTCACCGGTAGGTAGCGCATGAACTTTCCGACTATGCCTGGCCATAGCATGAGGGGTAAAAAAGCTGCGAGTGTTGTTGCAACAGATGCGACTACCGGCCAGAACATTCGCTGCGCGGCTTCCGCGTAGGCGTTCCTTCGATTTGCGCCTTCAATCATTCGTCGGTCTGCGTATTCTGTGACCACAATGGCGCCATCGATGAGCATGCCCAGTGCGAGTAACATGCCGAACATGACCATGAAGTTATACGTATAGCCAATCTGATGCAGAATCGTAATCGCAAAAATAAGCGATACGGGTATGCCAAGTCCAACGATGATTCCAGACCGTAGGCCCATCGCCGCGACCACAATCACCATAACGAGGGCAAGCGCGGTGAGTATGTTTCCTTGCAGTTCTCGTACCTGCGTCTCTGCAAAAGGCGCTTTGTCTTGACTATAAAAAACCTGCACTTTGCCTGGTAGGTTGGCCCTGGATTTTTCAACAACAGCTTTTGCCTTTGCGACGGTCTTGATGATGTTGGCGTTGCCACGCTTGATTACATTAATAGAAATGGTCCTTTGGCCATTCACCCTTGCGTAGCTGGCCCGATCTTTGAAAGTTCGTCTAATAGTGGCAATGTCTTTTACGGTGATCACGGCATTGTTGCTGGTTTTCAGGGGCAGATCGAAGATGTCATTGGCTTCTTCGATGACGCTGGGAACCTTCACCGAGAACCTTCCCTCACCAGTATCAATGCTGCCGGCAGGCACCAGGCGGTTGTTGCGTGCAAGGGTAGAGATTAATGTTTCGCCTGAAATCTCGTAGGATTCTAATGCGATGGGGTCAATGATGATTTCCAGGACTTCTTCGCGATGCCCCTGCAACTCCGCTTCCATAACCTCTGCAATACCTTCGATTTCGTTGCGCAGGTCTAGAGCAAGACCATAAAGGATCCGCTCCGGAACCTCATCGCCCACGAGATTGATTTGCAAGATAGGGTGGTCTGAGGTTGACTCTTCGTGGATGATTGGCTCTTCCGTCGAACTCGGAAGTTCCGCTTTGGCCCTGTCAACGGCCTCTCTGACGTCAATTAACGCATCGGTGATATCCTCATCAGGGTCAAACTCAACGTTTAATATGCCGAAGTTTTCAGTGGCGTAGGAGGTGATTTCTTCGATGCCTTCCACGCTTCGGAGTTCAATCTCCATTGGCATAACAAGCAGCCGCTCAGCATCTTCTGGCGAGATACCCTCGTTGTAAAGTTGAATCTGAAAGAAAGGCACCTGAATATAGGGGTCGCCCTCTACCGAGATGGCTCTTAACGAAAAAATGCCGGCGATGATCACCATCAGCATTAGTAATAGGGTGGTTCGCGTGCGGTTTACCGCCGCGTCAACCAGGGCATTCATAACGCAGGGTTCTCACTTTCTTTCGCACCGCCGACTAAGCTTAACGGCTCATGGGTGGTTGCAACTGTCTCGCCAGCGACCACGAGTTGCTGTCCTACCACGACCACTTTTGTGACATCAGGTAGCCCTGTGACCCAGATACCATCGATTTCATCTCTAAGGATGTCGACCTCATGAAACTCAACTCTATTGTCATTGTTGACGGTTCGAACACCCATTTGACCCGCATCACTAAGGACCAACAGCGCCGGTGAAATCTTCTGTGCGTTCAGGGACTCAACGGGTATTGCGATCTGGGCTGTGACCCCACTGGGTATCGAAAAGTCGCGGTTATCAACATGAGCTTCCACGAGATAGGTTCTCGTGCCTTGCTCCGCTGTTTTTGCGACAAAGCTAACGGTGCCGGTAATATGAATACCCTCAGGCAGCTTAGCCGTCGCTATTTGACCAGGTTTAATAGACATCAGCTCATTTTCCGCTACCTCGCCGACCAGTAACATTGGGTCTAAGTCGACCAGCGTGACGCACGGAGAGCCCGGAGTAACGTACTGTCCAACTTCCATGTGGGCTTTTTCGACGATGCCGTCGAATGGTGCAACAATATTGATTCTGGCTAACGCAAGTTCGCTTTCTTTAAGCCTGGCTTTGGACGCCGCCAGTCGGGATTTTGACGCAGCGATAGCAGTTTCAGACTGTAATCCTTGCGCCGCAAGCTTTAGCGCGCCTTCAAAATCAATCTCTGACTGGTCGGCACTGGCCAACGACTCCTCGAGTCTTACTAGCCTGTCTTCAAGCGAAATAAGGCATAACAGGTCGCCTTTTTTCACGCGGTCGCCACGTTCCGCCAGGCGATTAACGGCGAGTCCGCTAATTTGTGACTGAACCACCACTGATCGTTTGTTTTGGGTGCGACCACGAATGTTAAGCACCCGCGGTTGCGCAGAAGCGTGGATGGTTTCAATTCTGACCCTGGTTGCGGGCCGTTCTTCCCTCAATGCTGCAGTGCGCTGATTGGCTTCGGCGATGCTGGATGCTGGCGGTTCTGCTGGCTCACGAAGTTGCCCTGTTG
>JABGVY010000372.1 GCA_018645845.1 Gammaproteobacteria bacterium
GGAAACATCGGTGGTGGTGGATTTGCTGTTATCCATTTTGAGGACGGTAAGGTCATCACCCAGGATCATCGTGAAATGGCGCCTGGTGAGGCCCATCGTGATATGTATCTGGACGAGAACGGCGATGAAATCAAAGGGCTTTCTCGAAACAGCCTTTTGGCAACCGGAGTTCCCGGAAGTGTTGAGGGATTGCTAGGGCTTCTTGACGATCACGGCACCAAAACCAGGGAGGAGGTTATGGCGCCTGCGATAAAGCTGGCGGAAGAGGGTTTTGTACTTGATACCTACCTCGCGAGACACATCAATACCACCGGTAAAGCGTTGCTCAACAATCCGGCAGCGGCCAAGAAGTTCACGATTGATGGTCGCGCCCTGCAGGCCGGTGATACCTGGAAACAACCCGACCTGGCAAAAACCTTGAAACTTATTTCAGACAAGGGAAGGGATGGTTTCTATGCAGGAGAGACAGCTGACCTGATTGTCCGGGAGATGCAAAAAAATGGCGGGATAATTTCTCACGATGACCTGGCTAGTTACCGCGCTGTCTACAGGGAACCTGTGCACACTAACTATAAGGGATATGACGTCTGGACCATGGGGCCGCCTTCTTCAGCTGTGTTAGTGCTGCAAATACTTAACATGCTCGAACCTTTTGATATCAAGTCAATGGGCTGGGGTAGTTCAAAGGTGATACATCTGATGATAGAGGCTGAGCGTCGCGCTTACGCTGATCGTGCTGAGCATCTGGGAGATTCTGATTTCTATGATGTGCCGCTGAACATGTTGATGGACAAGAAATATGCACAAAGTCGGTTCAGTGATTTTGATATAAACAAGGCCTCAAGCAGTCAGGAGATTTTTGCGGGGGCTGCACCGGCGCCAGAAAGCATGGAGACGACGCACTTCTCAGTGATTGATAAGTCCGGTACTGCGGTTTCATTTACGACGACCCTTAATAGCTCCTATGGAAATAAAATGGTGGTTCCTGGAACGGGGATTCTGCTTAACAATGAGATGGACGATTTTTCTATTAAACCTAACACGGCAAATCAGTTTGACCTTATTGGGCGCGAAGCAAATGCTATTGCGCCTAGAAAACGTATGTTGAGTTCCATGTCACCCACAGTTGTGTCTAAAGATGGTGTGCCCTTACTCGCAACGGGATCGCCCGGTGGGTCTACTATTATTACCACGACGCTACAGATTATTTTGAACGTTATTGCCCATGAAATGCCACTGGAGGACGCTGTTAGCCTGCCACGTTTTCACCATCAGTGGAAACCTGATCGAATTATTTATGAAAAATATGCTTTCTCTCCTGACACTCTGAGAACGCTTGAAGAAATGGGCCACGTTGGATTTTTCCCCTGGCCATATGGTCGTGGAATCGGCGATGCCAATTCGGTGCTAATGAAGGATGGGAAGCTGTATGGGGTTAAAGACCCGCGTGCGGACGGAGTGGCGGTCGGGTTCTAATGCCTATTCGTTTCCTTGTTATTGATGGTTTTAATCTGATCCGCCGAATTTATGAGGCGAGAATACACAAGGAAAAGCATCTGGGTGAATCTAGCAATGTTTCCGGGGAGGACATGAAACAGGTGATAGAGGCTACGAAGTCCTCATTGGCCCGCGCTCTAAAAGCACACCAACCTACTCATGCAGCGGTGGTTATGGAGCAGCATGACAAGACATGGAGACACCTGCTTTATCCGGAATACAAAGCAAATCGGTCGGAAACACCGTCGATGTTAATGAACAAGCTTCCAGAGTTTGGTGCTGCATTTGTGGCGCTCGGGGTCCAGAGTTTTGGTGTCGAGAGTTATGAGGCCGACGATGTGGTGGCGACATTGGCTACGGTGGTTGCCAATAACAATGGCGAGGTGGTTATTCTCTCAACCGATAAAATTTATCTGCAGCTAGTGAATGATAGGGTGATTGTTTATGATCATTTCGCCAACAAACGATGTGATGGGGCTTATATAAAAGAGAAATATGGCATCGCGCAAGAGCAGTATATTGACTATTTGGCACTAGTCGGGGCCAACAGCAATAATATTAAGGGAGTGCAGGGGATTGGCCCGAAGTCAGCCACAACCATGTTGGCTGAACATGCTTCGCTGGATCGTATTCTGGCCGCACAGCCTGCAAGCACAATGTTGAAAAAAGTTAGTACACGTAAATCAGATGCACTCAGATCGAGACAGTTAGTGACCTTGAAAACTGATGTTGAATTAGGCCAAAACCTCAAATCATTCCGTTTGTAGAAATCAACAAAGACTAATAATGCCAAAGGGGTTTATTTGTGTCGCTTAATGTAGCCGGTTTTAAAGCGTACGATGTTCGTGGACGAGTACCAGATGAATTAAATGAAGAGATCGCGTCTGCTATCGGACGAGCA
>JABGVY010000098.1 GCA_018645845.1 Gammaproteobacteria bacterium
GGCGCAGAAGAATGGCATGAATGAAGAAATGATTGAAAAGATGAAGGATCACCGGAATTCCGACCTTGATGACCGTACCAAGATTGCATTGGATCTTACGGAAGACTTCATTATGAACCACGCTAATGGCGTGGATGACGATTATATGGGCAGGTTAAAAGTACATTATTCTGATCCAGAGGTGGTCGAGTTGACCATCGCGATCGGTATTTGGGATTCGGTACACAAATTTAACAATGTGTTTGACGTGCATCCTCCGATTGAAGATGGTGAGTTTACCGTCGACCCCCCGGATGTTCCCGAGGCGATGCTGCAGCATGTTCTCGAGCCTGGCAATAAGTATTAAGTCGGGAGTTCCTGGGTCGCGATAAGCAGTGCGCCGTGTAAACGCAACTACATAAGGGCACCTGATATCCTGTGAGTTGGTCTAACGTTTTTTATATCGACCCTTCGTGGGCGGCTTTGCTTGATGGTCATGGTGTAGGTACCTTGAGTTCGCTTCTGAATTGGGAGGAGGGGATTCTTGTTGAGAGAGCGAATGGCAGCGAGGTGTGGCGTGTTTCCATTACCGATAGCGCCGGCGTCGAGCGCGTTCTTTACCTAAAAAAGTACTTTGTTCACAACTTTAAAAGACTTCGTAGTGAGTTTCTTAAGGGCGCTTTTTTTGGAAGAAGTAAAGCCAAGCGAGAGTTTGATAACCTCGAGCGGCTGCGCGGTTTTGAAATAGATGTAACAGTGCCGGTGGCTTTAGGTGAAGAACGAAGCCTGGGAAAATTAAAGCGGTGTTTTCTGATGACAGAGGCAGTGCCGGAGTCTAGGAATCTGGACGAAGTTCTTATGAAAGATTTACCTGCAATGCCCGCGGGGCAAGCGAAATCGACCAGGCAATCACTCATTTTCAGGTTGGCAGAAGCAACAAGAAAAATGCATCGAAACGGGTTCGTTCATCGGGGGTTTTTCTTTCGGAACATCCTGATTTCCGGAAACAAATTCAACCGGATTTTTGTCTTTGATGCCCCCCGGGGAAGAAAGTGGCCAGGCTGGTTGCTGGGACGAAAGCCGGAAAAAGATCTAGCGACGATTGACGCAGCCGCTACGGTGTTTTTTCGACGAACTGAGCGACTGCGCTTCTATTTGAAGTATCACGAAATCGAGCGACTCACACGGGATCACAAGCTGACCATTGCTCGAATACTGAAGCGCGCTGAGCCGCTAAGGGCACGGCAGTTACGTCGTTTGGGAATTTAGCGCCGGCGTCGCGAAGAAGCCGGCTTCTATCCTGAAAGGAAAGCGGGCCGGCTGTCACTCATGATGATGTCCAATTTTTTCTGCGCATTTATCTTGTCGCGAAGGTCTTTGCTTTCCAGCATTTCACACTCGTCGATGATCATCTCAGGGATATGAGTTGGGTAATGACGACAATCTTCCGGACGATCATGGTAGATCTCGCAGAGGTACGTGTTCTCGCTCGAATTGAATCCCAGCCAGGGGCATCGGGATAGAGGTTCGCCGGTTTCCGGATGCGCCCAGATATTGCCCTTGCTGACGTACTTAAAAATTTCTGGCCGATTGTTCTCCCACCAGTCTATTTCCGATGGGCTGGCGGACAACCCGGCATCGGAATATTTGATGCAACATTTGCCACATTGATTACAGGTCTTCATGGTTGCTACCCTGATCTGTTTGAGAAAGGATGAGACGCAGAGGAACGAGTATGAATGAACAAGCAGGCTTTGTATTGACACCGATGACCAAAGCGCCGGAGCCAGAACTTGGGTTAGAGCGAATCCCGGTTGATCGCTATACAGATCCAGCGTTTTTGAAACTGGAAGACGAGCGTATCTGGTCAAAAACCTGGTTGTTGGCAGGCGCGGCGTGCGATGTGGCAGAGCCTGGTGGCTTTTTTGTCTTCGAAAATCTGCGAGAGTCAATCCTAGTAACCTGTGCAGATGATGGGATTGTTCGAGCGTTCTACAACGTTTGCCAGCACAGAGGGAATCAGCTCAAGAAATCAGGATGTGGACACTCCCCCTATCTGAGCTGTGGTTTTCATGGCTGGGAATATCATCTGGATGGCAGCATAAAGGATATTCCCGAATCACACGACTTCCCCCAGGGTGTTCCCGCCGAAGAGCTCAGTTTGAGGGAACTCAGATGCGAAGCGTGGGGAGGGTTCGTCTGGGTATCCATGGACCCCGATATCGAACCGTTGGTCGACTATCTCGGTATCGTGCCCGAACATCTTGCGCCCTACGAATTCGAATCCATGGTGCTCGTTTCTGACGAAACGGTCGAATGGAACTGTAACTGGAAAACATCAGTCGATATTTTTTCAGAGACCTATCACGTTCGTGGCGTGCATCCGGAATCTGAGTATGTTGCCGATGATGTGAATGTGCAGATGGACCTCTACGGCCCGCACACCCGCTTTATTGCGCCGATGTATATTCCTAGCCCCCGCAAAATTACGCAAGACAAGGCCCTGAATGAAACGATGGTTGAATACCTGAAATCTGAAGGATTCCCGGTCGACACCTTCGAGGGTGATGTTACCTCCCTGCGGGGTGCGGTAGCGGCACACAAGCGGTCAATGACCAATGAAAACGGCCTGGACTTTTCGAAACTGACAGATGATCAGCTGACCGCAGATTACCACTATAATATTTTCCCGAATGTCACGTTCAACCTCTTCGGCGAGCAGATGTGGATGTTCCGCCATCGCCCACATCCCACTGATCCCGACAGAATGTACTTCGACCGCATGATTTTTAATCGAGTTCCAAAAGGCGAAGTTACCGCAGGCGCGAATGCCGGCGCAGTCGACATGTTTGTTGAGTTAGGCGACGTCAGTATTGATGGACGCCCTGAGCACACGTTTTATCGCTATGGCGAGAAATCCTCGGGGTTGTTACTTGACCAGGATGCGTCTTGTCTTGCTGGCGTACAAAAAGGGTTGCACTCGCGTGGCATGAAGGGGCTCTGGATTTCTCATCACGAAAGACGTATCCGCAACTTTCACCATTGGTGGGAAAAGTACATGGCGGACCAATAGTTCAGGGTAACCGGGGCATAGTTTGAGGCGCTTGGCCCCAGTTACGCCCCCAGTTACGCTGTACGATTACATTCTTTCGATCACCACTGCGGGAGCCATGCCACCCGCGGCGCACATGGTAACAAGCCCCAGGGCCTGGTCGCGGCGCTCGAGTTCATCGAGAGCGGTGCCGATCAGCATGGCGCCGGTTGCGCCTATCGGATGACCCAGCGCGATGGCGCCGCCGTTAACGTTGACTTTTTCATGGTTGACGCCAAGGTCGCGCATGAATTTGACGGGCACTACCGCGAAGGCTTCGTTGACTTCAAACAGGTCTATGTCGTTAAGCGTCAGGTTAGCCTTTTCCAGAACTTTCTTCGCAGCGTTGACCGGTGCATTCAGGATGTACTCGGGAGAGTGCCCCATGTTTGCCATTGCTTTGATTTTCGCTCTGGGTTTTAGGCCGTGGGCCTGTGCGTATTCTGGTGAAGCGAGTACCAAGGCACCAGCGCCATCGACAACACCTGAAGAACTGCCCGCATGATGCACATGCTCTATCTCAAGTTCTGGCCATTTCTTGGCGACCATTTCGCGAAAAGTGAGCCCCGAATCGAAAAAGGGTAAGTCCATGAAGTTACCGAACACCGGGTTCAGGTTCGCCAGCTGTTCCGCTGTCGTTTGCGGCCGGGGAAACTCTTCTGTGTCCAATGCCAGTGTACCGTCGGGACGATAGACCGGAATAAGGCTTTTCGAGAACGCGCCGCTTGCTAATGCTTCACCAGCGCGGCGTTGACTCTCCGCCGAAAACGCATCCAGTTCTGTTCGACTAAAGCCTTCCTCCGTGGCGATAATATCAGCGGCAATTCCTACGTTGGTTTGTGGGTGTGCATTTCTAAGATCAAGATTACCTGCGTCCAATGGGTTCGGCGAGCCCTCGGCTGATGTGTACGACATCATTTCTACGCCGCCAGCAACTATCAAGTCTTCCATGCCGCTCATGATGCTGGCTGCTGCCATGTTTACTGCGCTGATTCCGCCGCCACAGAAACGATCGAGCGTAACGCCTGAGGCTTTGTTGGAATAACCCGCATCCAGAGCAGCCATTCGGCCTATACAAGCGCCCTGTTTTTTAAACTGACTGCTGCAGCTAATGATGACGTCGTCGATTTCCTCTGTCGCGAGTGAATTTCTTTCGGCCAGTGCAGAAAGAACCGTAGACAACAATTTCTGTGGGTGTATTTCCCACAGCGCCCCTTTTCCTTGTTTTCCCACGCCTCTGGGTGTTCTGGCCGCGTCAATTATCCAGGCTTCCGACATAATTTTTTCCTTAATGTGTAATTTTCGTTTTAAGACGCTGTAGCTGCGCCTTTGGCGTTGCTGCGTCTTACCAGCTTGCCCGGCAGGGCGCCGCTGTGCTGCCCATTGTTGAAGATAACTTCGCCGGATTTAATGGTGATCTCGTAGCCTTCAGCACGTTGCACAAGCCGCCTTCCACCCGCGGGTAAATCGAACACTGCTTCGGGTCGGTGTAACCGAAGCTCGTCAAAGTCGATAATGTTAATGTCTGCAATCATGCCCTCATTGATGAGTCCCCGGTCGAACATACCAAAGGCTCTTGCGGTGCTGGAGGTCAGTGATTTGACGATGAACTCCAGTGACATTTTATCGCCTCTGGTGCGGTCTCGACCCCAGTGGGTCATGATGAAAGTAGGCATTCCCGCATCAGCAATAACGCCGCAATGGGCACCACCATCGCTTAAGCCGAACAAGACGTTCGGGTGCTCCAGCAGCTTCTTCTGGCCATCTAGCGAATAGCCCTGATAACCACCGAGAGGCTGGTAGAAGAGTTCTTTGCCGTCATTGGCGACAAGCATGTCATACATGACCTCCATGACATCCATACCTCGCTCTTTAGCAATGCCCGCGATGCTATCCTCAGGTAGGGGTTCGTAATTTGGATTCTCCCCTAGCGGGAAGACTAGTCCCATGAGGCCCGGAAGATTCTGCATTAATCCGCCATTAATGACGGACCTCTCTGAAAGTATTTTTGCTTTTGTGGCGGGTTCTGCCAATCGCGTTAGTAACGTCTCGTGGTCGAGTTGTGCAAGTTCATCTCGCCATGTTGGGTGCCCAACGAAGGCGTGGAAGCTGGATTGCAATCCATGCAGAACGCCGGTGGGACGACCTGCCGCCTGGGGCCGGATCTCTCGACCCTCAGCTCTCGCCTGTTCAGCAAGTTTATACATTTTACCATTTTCGTAGGCTGGCGCGGTTGTGGCAATTAGAGTCACTGTCAAACCTGTCTGCTTCTGAAAATCTGTCACCCATGCCCATTCTTTGTCGTCACCCAGGTGATCAGAAACAAGTTCAAAGACAGAGTTATTGAGCCCTTTCATGCCCAGCCCAAGGGCCAGCATTTCGTCATTACCCGAGAAAGTACCCGGCATATATTCGCCGTGAACATCTTTGTGGAGCAGAGTCTTAGAGCTTGAGAAGCCAAGAGCGCCAGCTTCGACACCTTCACGAACCAGCGCGGCCATTTCCTTGACCTCGGCCTCGGTGGGTGCGTAATCCGTATTGCAACGTTCACCCATGACATAGGCGCGGATAGCCCCATGTGGGACCTGTGTGGCGACATCAATCGCGCGGGGTATTGACTCCAGGGTGTCCAGGTATTCGGGGAAACTTTCCCACTGCCAATCAATGCCTTCTGACAGCGCAGCGCCGGGAATATCCTCAACACCTTCCATCAGCTCGATAAGAAAGTCTCGATCAGCGGGCTTGACGGGTGCGAACCCAACACCGCAATTGCCCATCACAACGGTGGTAACGCCGTGCCAGCTAGAGGGTGCAAGCAAAGGATCCCAGGTCGCCTGGCCGTCGTAGTGTGTGTGTATATCGACCCACCCGGGGGTGACCAACTTACCTTCGGCGTCGATCTCGTGGTTGGCTGTATCTGTGATCTGACCAATTTTGGCGATGTTGCCATCTTTGATCCCAATATCAGCACTAAAACGGGGGTTCCCCGTTCCATCGATAATGGTGCCGTTTCTAATGATCGAGTCGTACATAATGTTCTGCTCTTCGTGTCAAACCTAAAAATACCAATAATCTCGGGTAGAAGTCACCTAATGTAACTATCACTGATGGTGATGGCCTGTTTGCCTGGCTAATCCGGATCAATCAAGCCTGTTCTAATGTGACAGTTGCCACTTGCTCAGTCGCATGAACGCTGGGCCCGAATTGGTTGTAAATAGCAACATCAGCCGCATCACGACCGTAACCAATTGCTACATATCCGCCGCACTTTGTACTTTGAGTTGCATCGAAGGTGTACCAGCGTCCGGCGACATAGGCTTCGAACCAGGCGTGTAGCTCCATAGGCGTCAAACCGTAAAGGTAACCGACGACCAGGCGGGCAGGAATACATAAGCTACGACAGAGCGCTATCCCCAGGTGCGCCAGATCTTTGCAAACACCCGACTGCTGCCGGTTTATTTCGGCGGCGGAAAGTGGCGTGAAACTGCTGCCCGGTTCATAGCGGATGGTTTCTTGTAACCACTGGTTGATGGCTTCAACCTGGTCGTAACCTGGTTTGTGGCCTGCGCTGATCTGCGTGGCCATTTCGCCAAACCTGTCTGACTCGCAGTATCTGCTGGGTAGTAGGTACTTCAGCACATCGTCCGGTAGATGCTGGACGCTGATAAAGTCGCCTCCGGGTTCGACATCAATCCAATCAGTTGTTTTGACGCGAGCTGATGTTTGTATCTTGAACTCGCCCTTTGGAGCTACCAATCGTTGGCACAGGTTGCCATAGTCGTCGGTAAACTCAACCGCAGGCACGCTTGGGAGGAGTAAGTATTCTTCGCTTGAAACCCACTGTTGGGCGCCGCTTCGTGGTCGTAACATGAGTACGAACGGGGTCGGTAACGTGATATCGAATGTCAGTTTACAGCTTGTCTGTAACAGCATGATGCTTCCTTCAGAGCTCACTATAGCAAGTAAGTCATCATCGGATCCGTTTGCGTTTTTCGCCCTGGTTTGTGTGGTTGCTTTTAATCAGTGCCTATTTTTTTCTGGCCACCTTGACGGGAAGATGAGTGTATCCGTTTACAAATGACGAGAAGGTTCTCTCCGGTTCAGCCTGAATTTCAATTTTTTCGAATCGCGTGAGAATTTCTTCCCACAGGATGCGCAGTTGCAATTCCGCAAGTCGATTACCCATGCAACGGTGTATACCAAAACCAAATGAAAGGTGCTGCCTGGCGTTAGAGCGTTCAATATCAAGGTCGTCAGCATTTTCGAAAACGTCAGCGTCCCGGTTTCCGGACGCGTACCACATCAGTATCTGGTCACCTTGCTTAATCTTTTTATCGCCAAGATCACAATCGTGATTAGCAGTCCTTCGCATGTAGGCAAGTGGTGTTTGCCACCTGATCAATTCCGCGACCATTTTGGGCACTAGCGCGGGCTTGGCAACGAGTTTGTCATACTGTTCTGGAAACTTGTTCAGTGCATAGATGCTGCCTGACATGCTGTTTCGGGTAGTGTCGTTCCCGCCTACGATGAGCAGCAAAAGGTTTCCCAGGTAGTTCATTGGCGAGAGGTCTTTGGTGTCCTCGCCATGAGCCAGCATTGATACAAGGTCCTCGCCGGGGTTTTTCAGGCGTTCTTCCCAAATTCTGGAGAAATACTCCAGACATTCCAGTAGCTCTTCCCGTCGTTGCTCCTCGGACTCAATAATGCCGCCGGGCTGTGGGATCGCAAAAGTGACGTCCGACCAGCGCGTCAGCTTGCGCCTGTCCTCGAAAGGAAAATCGAACAGGGTAGCAAGCATCATGGTAGTCAATTCGATAGAGACTGTGTCCACCCAGTCGAATGTTTCATTTTCCGGCAAGGAATCCAGCACCTTGCAGGTGCGCTCGCGAATCAATGGCTCCATCTTGACAAGGTTCGGTGGTGCCACTGAACTGGTGACGGTTCTGCGCTGGTCGTCGTGTTCTGGGGGATCCTGAGCAATAAAGGTAGTAATGCCTAGTGCGCCCTCTGGTAGTTCAGCGTCAATAGGCAAGCCGAGCGTGATGCCCTGGGCCGAGCTAAAATTCTGCCAGTCGGAGTCTACCTTCTTAATGTCTGCGTATTTGGTGAGGGACCAATATCTGCCAGCCAGATCCGTTTGGTTGAAATGCACCGGGTCTTCAGCCCTAAGCCGTTCGAAATACTCCAGCCAACGATGTTGGCTCCAAAGATGGGGGTTTATTGGGTTGATATCTTCGAGAGCAAGGTCATATGCGGACGGTATTGCCGCGGATGACTCTGTGCCCTCCGACCCTGGTCTCGGTGGAAGGTTGGTTGAATCGTCAGAACCGGTTAGAGCTTCACTCATTGCTTTTCTCTGGCGTTAATCAGGTTGGTCTAGGAAAGTAGAGGGTCGTGATTGTAATGCTACATGTGGTCGACGTAAACATTGCCGGGCGTCGTAGAACCAGTTTTAAGGGGTGAGAGCGCGAAAATGGACTCCTTGTCACGGTGATATGCTTGCACATAGGCCTAAATACCATTGTTTTCAGTTGGACATTGCATCAATGCGTGGCTATAGAAATGCTATTAATGCGGACAAGCGCGGCTATAGAAACGTTATTGATGCCAAGAAGTAATGTGACGGTGGTATTGAAGAACAAAAGGCCTTATCCGTCGAGCGGGGCTAAATTAAGCTTAACAAGCCGCATATTGAGGAGCCTTTTGGCACCCGCGACTCTATATTTGTGACTTGTATTTGACAACACGAAGCCTGATGGAAGTCTATTTTGAGCGTGTAAAAGTTTGCGTCAGTGAGGGTGGTGTGGGACATTGTCGCGATCTACTAACCTGATCATAAAACATGCGAATATCTGATATTGAAAACCCCACTGTGCCTTACTTTATGGGTAATTTTGCGCCGGTTCAGCAGGAACACAATGAACCTTGCCTGGAAATTATTGGTGCGGTTCCAGAGTCCCTCAGTGGGGCATTCCTGCGTATTGGCGCAAATCCGGTGTTCGTTAATGACCCGGAGTCTTACCATCCTTTCGCCGGTGATGGCATGATCCATGAGGTCTTTTTCGACCAGGGTAAGGTCACCTACATCAACCGGTTTGTTGAGACCGAAGGCCACATGGCAGAGCAGAAAAAGGGTGGTGTTATATGGGACGGGTTAAAGACGAAACCTGAGGATGCGGCGCAATATGGGGCGTCCAAAAATATCGCCAATACAGCCATGATCTATCATGCAGGTAAGTTCCTGGCGTTGCAGGAGGGAGCCCATCCCTTCGAGCTTAAACTGCCCAACCTTGATCCTGTCGGAGAGGTTGATTACGAAGGCCGTTTGAAGCATCCCTTTACCGCTCACCCAAAAATTGATCCGCGTACCGGTGAGTTGGTCACGTACGGATACAACGTGACAAGCAAACCGTACTGCTCGGTTTCTCTGATCACGAAAGCAGGTGAGCTTATCCATACAACCGACGTCGACATACCTAAGCCAGTCATGATGCACGACTGTGCGATTACTTCTAAACACACTGTAATCATGGACCTGCCTTGTGTCTTTGATTTTGGGCGCATGGCCGAAGGCAAGAGCATGTTGTATTTCGAAGAGGAAAACGGCTCACGGTTTGGTGTGCTGGCTCGTGGTGCAGAGGGTGATGAGGTTAGGTGGTTCGATGTCGATAGTTGCTACTGCTACCACACGGTTAACGCGTTTGAGGACGGTGACGAAATCGTTGTCGAGGGTTGTCGATCAGAGCGTAATAGCATTGGCGACGAGGTAAAGCCGCAGGCAGGAGATCGTAGCGATTTGCCAATGTTGCACCAGTGGCGTTTGAATCTTAAAACAGGAGAAGTGCAAGAAAAGTCCCTGGATAAAAAATGGGGTTGTGAGTTTGCGCGGATTAATGAAGATTATATGGGTATTCGAAACCAGTTCACGTATGCGGCCAGAATTGCCGGCGATACTTTGGAGTCCGGCTTCGACGGCATTATTAAGTATGACCTGGTTAATGAAACCAGCGTTCACTATCCCTACGGTCCTGGTCGATTAGGCGGTGAGCCAATCTTTGCGCCAAAACCTGATGGGCGGAACGAAGAAGACGGTTGGGTTATCGGTTTTGTCTGGGATGAAAAACTTAATCGAAGCGAATGCATTGTGCTCGATGCGGCAAGGTTTGAAGATGGACCCATTGCGCGTGTTGTAATGCCGGCTCGGGTGCCCTTTGGTTTCCATTCAGCGTGGGTCGATGAAAAGACCTGGAGCGCGCAGCGATGAGGTTGCGTTCTCCAAGTGGAATTGTCCAGATAGGGTTGACCGGTAGATTAGATGGATAAATGGTTGCTGCTTGATGCGATTGTGGGTGAGATCACCTCAGCCTTAGACAATTCGCTGGCAGCTGCAGAAGAAGCCCGGGCAACCGCGACTAACAAAGAAAATGCTGCGGAAAATAAGTACGATACTCTGGGTCTGGAAGCGGCCTACCTTGCACATGGCCAATCCGAACGCGTGCTGCAGTTGGAGGGTGACCTCGCGGCGTACGTCGCCCTAAGGGCGCGTCTGAAAGATCATACGATCATCGGCGTTGGTTCGCTGCTTCAGTTGGAGAGCGAAACAGGTGTGAGTCGTTTTCTGTTCATCGGTCCTGCTAGCGGCGGGCTGGTGGTGAGTGTTCAGGGTGTCAGAGTTACTGTGATCACGACTGATTCACCCTTAGGAAAAGCAGTGCTGGGTGGAGGTATTGACGATGACGTGAGTACTGGTGTGGTGGGCAGTGCGACGAAAGCCCGCATCGCAGACCTCTGGTAAGTTACCCGTATTACAGCGCCTGTCGATAGGGCGCTGAATCAAACCCGTAACAGCTAAATCGCGCATTAACCTGATCAATACGTTGCGGGGTCCAGTAGTGGTCACCGGGCATGGGAAAATCCAGCAGGCTGCGTTGCAGAGGTGTCGAACGACCAATAATCGATTCAACATGGCCATAGTAACTCTGTCGTGCCCACCCCTGGTTCCAGTTACTCCAGCCCCTGGCGTCAGCACGCCGCCAGGCCAGGTTATGAACTCGTCGTAATTTCCCAGGCGTCACCGGTGTGCCCCTGTGCCAGAGATCATGACGGTAAAAAAGAATCGTGCCGGGTTTGAAATTTACAAGCTGTTCCCTCTGATACAACTCACTGCGAAGTTTGTGGGCGTAGGAATCATTTTTGTCGAACCAGCTTTCAACCGTTCGGCGATCATTAAAAAATGGCTTTCCGGCCTGTCCAGGCATGTGGATAAAAGGCGGTTGGTAAACGTGGTCCGCGTCACCTTGCCTTGGCACATAAGCCGTTCCCCCAGCGGTTTCAACGCCATCGTCATAATAGATAATCGCTGCTACAGCTTCGGGCGATTGCCAGTCCGGATGCAATAAAGTGTTGTTTCCATAATCCATGTGCATGCGTTGATCAGTATTTGCCTGCGCTTCATGATTGTCGGCCTCGACTCCGATCTTCGGCCAGAGGTCTGCCTGCAGCAGACGAATATCAATACTATCCAGAAGCTGTTGAACTGCGACGATTAAGTGCTCATTCAGGACAAGATCATCTAACGGCTCTATTAAGGTTGGAAACTCAAACTTTTGATCCGGCGACCCAAAGTCCAGGTGATCAGGGTCAACCTGATCGAGGGTGAAATTGTTATTCAGCCAATTGAGAGCCGGATTGATCACCTCGCTGGGAAGTTGCATCACGAATGCACCTTCGTGCTTCCAGCTATTGATCTGATCTTTAGTAAGCAAGGGACTGTCTCGTTATGGTGATAATTGTCTGTATTGATTGTGAAGTATGCCTTACAACTCGGTATCCTTGTAAGTGCCGGAGGGGCCTGTTTTTTATACCGAATCCAGTGCTATATTGATGAGAGGAATGTAACTGAAGAGCGCGCTTAACCAACTCACAATCTATTAGAGATCAAAAGGGAAATTTGTGGAAAAAGATCAAAAAATTGACGTCTATCTCGTTTGCAATGCCAAGTATCACGATACTAATTTTGCCCGACTGGAATTGTTGAAATTACTGGGTGAGAACGAGGACATACATACGCGCGTCGCAGATAGCTTCAGTGACGTAGAAGCCATTTCCAGCTCGAAGCTGCTGATTACCTATACCTGTGATCTCAGACCGACGCCCGAGGAACAGGAAGGCCTGGCGAAATTCATCGGAAACGGTGGGCGTTGGTTTGCGCTCCATGCAACCAGCGCGTTACTTGATTTTGCAGACGATGGTCGGGTGGATACACCTGATGTGGCACCAAAGTTTATGGAAGTATTAGGTAATCGCTTCGTCGCGCATCCCGCGAATCAAAAGATACACGTGCGTGTTACCGATGTTGTCCACGAGCTCACGGAAGGTATTGAGGATTTTGATGTCGAGGATGAAGAGCCATACTACTGCGAGCCCCAGGGTGAGCAGACAGTTCTGCTCGAGGCTTCCTACAGTGAACGATCGGTGGGTTACGTCCAGTCGGACTATGGTATTGATAGAGATAGCAACCCGCAGATGTATTTGCATCCTTACGGGGAGGGAGAAGTCCTGTACCTTTCCCTGGGGCACTGCACCGGAAAGCACGATATGAAACCAATGGCAGACATTGTCCCCGTGGTGCGAGGTTCCTGGGATTCACCTGTCTACTACGAACTGCTGCGTCGTGGTATTCGTTGGGGGAGTGGCGGCGCGTAAGCCCGGTCCTCAGCGTTACGCGCGTTACCACTTTTCCCAATGCAGGCTGCTTGCGGCATCTTCTCGTCTTGGCCGTCCCCATTGACCCTTCGGATAGCCGACAGGGATGAGCGCAACGCTGCCAACGTCTTCAGGCAGGCCAAGGATCTCTTTTACGGGCTTGACCGAATGCGGCAACGTGGGTGAATAATCGGTTGCCAGTGTGAGTAATACGCTGCCGAGGCCCCTTGATCTTGCGGCCAGCATCAGGTTTTGAGCGGCGGGGTATATGGACCCAAACAGGCCGGAGCCCATGGCGGCGTCGTCAGGACACGGCTGGGTTAAACAGGCCACGATGATCGCCGGTGCTTCAGCCAGGTGCTCTACCGTGTGCATCGCCTGGGTATAGACCCGGCGGCGCTCGTCATCCGTGTCAGGGTTCGCCAGCACAGTGTCTTTGATATAGGCCGTTCCAGCTTGGAGGTAGGCTTGCCCGATCTCCTGTCTTGTTAGCTCATCGGTGACCACGACAAATGCCCACATTTGGTAGTTTCCAGCAGAAGGGGCCATGGTTGCTGCCTCAATAATGAATTCCAGGTCAGCCTTGGGTATCGGGTCTGGTTTTAGGTGTCGCATTGATCGGGTGGTGAATATCGCTTCTTCTACTGATAGTGCTGCCATGATGAATTCCTGCTTTGGACTGTTTTTGTTTGTTACTTTGATTTGTAGATTGTCCTAATTCCGTCGCTTCGGTTCAGTCCAAAGGTTTAAGTCTGCCTTCTTCGTCACGGAGTTCAGGGCCATCAACTCTTGCGCGACTGTCCCCGAAAGGTGCGTCTCGATCTCGGAGCGCGGCTCGAAGACCCTCTGTGCCAATTTGTTTGAAGACGTCCCTGGCCGCTTGCGTGGTGTGCGCACGCGCATCATTTTCCGCCGCAAGGCGTTGCAGTACCGTCGATCCCATGAGTTCCATGCCGACATTAATAATACGTTTGTTGGTTGACAACATTTCGGGGTCAATCCAACTCAGCCGATCAGCAAGACCTTCGACTTCCTTCTCGAGATATTCTTCAGGTACCGATTTAAGTACCAGCCCGATTTTGGCTGCATCTTCGCCACTTAAAGTATCGCCTGTTAATAGCAGACGCTTGGTCCACTGTGGACCACAATGATAGAGCCACATCTGATTTGGCGCTGCGCCCATATTGCGTAGCGCTGAATAGCCAATGCTGGCGTTGTCGGCACATATCAGCATGTCGCAATATAGTGCCAGATCAGTTCCGCCGGCATAACAGTGACCCTGAATCTGGGCGATAGTGGGCTTATGCATCTCGGTGAGGGTTCTAAGTGATCGCTGAAATCGTTCTATTCGCCAGGCGTCATCATCCATGCCCGAGCCTTTACGTCTTTGCACACCATCGTCTGCTACTTGCCGATTAGCCGTTAGATCGTAACCGGCACAGAATGAAGTGCCAGCGCCTTTTAAAATCACGCAATGAACGGACTTATCATCGTCTGCTTCCCACAATGCGTCGCGCAGTTCTTCCACCAGTTCAATTGAAAGCGCATTGCGTTTTTCGGGCCGATTGAGCGTTATGCGAGCTCTTCCTTTATCTACTTCGTATAAAATGTAGTCAAAAGTTCGGTTAGTCATGGGGTCTCCTTAAGTAGTTGGTTGGCCGAGCCAGCATTACGCGGACATTGAGTCGGATGGCGGTCTGTATGAGTTACCAAGGTTTTCTGGTTTTTAATTTGCTGGATGAAGGCTGTAAAAACCTCGCAGTAAAAAAACCGTCGAAAAAACAATGTGCGCGAATTAATATTTGGTTATGCTAACACTAATTGAAATGGAGATTAAATGAGATGTCCATGACCGGGTTACTGCGAACTATTAGTTCAGGCGAAATTGAGGCATTTGATCGCGACGGGGCAGTCTTGCTGAAAGGCGTGATTGGGCCGGAGTGGGTCGATATGCTCGCCGAGGGGCTAGAGTTCGCCAATAACCGGCCCGACGGTATGTCTGCAGGCGTCTCGGGGCCGCTTCGAATCGATCAGTTCCCTGCGAGCCACTCTCCCAGGCTCAAGGAGCTAATGGATCAGTCACCCATTGCTGAAATTGTAGGCTCTGTGCTGCAGGATCCGGTCAGGTTTTATATGGACCAGATGTTTTACAAGCCCGCCGGTCTGATAGCGCCTAGCGCATGGCATCAGGATACCTGCTACTACAATGTCGATGGGCACCAGTTAGTGAGGGCTTGGGTTTGCGCTGATGAGGCGCCGCGTGATGTGAGCATGGAAGTAGTGCGGGGCTCGCACAAGTGGAATGTAACCTATCGTCCGCCGGTGGGTTTGGACCCAGCGGCTGATCCAGCAGGTGTCGCGCAGTTAGAGGCGGACTTTGCCAATGGAAAAGTGCTGATCGGACGAGAAGCGCATGACCATTGGACGTATTTTGATTCCTTTTTAGATCCGAGCTTGCCCGCACTGCCTGAAATCGATGCGACGAGGGAGTCTTTTGATATTATGGGATGGGACTACGAGCCGGGCGACGTGCTGCTTTTTCACGGTAACATTCTCCACTCCGCACTGGGCGGGGTTGAGTTGGCGCATCCAAGGCGGTCTCATGCATCGTTGTGGGCCGGTCCAGATGTGCATTATCTGCGGCGACGTAGCCAGGCGATTCCAGACCCGCTGCCTTTGTATGACCATACGCCATCAGATGGCCAGCCCCTGGGAGATTTCCCTGACGTTTTCCCGGTGGTGTGGGCGCCAGGTTAGTTACGTCTAAAGTTTGCGGGGTGTTAAATGTCGGCGGTCATTTTAGATAATAGGTCTTTGGTAAAGTTGAGTACTCGCCGGGTTTTCTTGTCACTTAGCTGGCCGTTCAGCCTGCCGTATGCCAATCCTTCCATCTGGTACTGACCGAGGTCACAGATGAGCTCGAATTGTTCTCTTTTCCCGTTCCACTCGGGAATTAAGTTCAGCGCATCCCGCCGCCATGCTTTAACGAACCGCTGATAAGCGGGCTTGAGAACTATCGCCAGTTCAGGATGAGTGCGGGCTGCTATGACCAGGTCTTGGTAGGCAACATAGTGCCCCTCGTTCAGATGGCGCCAATACACTTCAATAGCATGTGCCATTTTATCAACATTGTCAGGCACATCCTCCAGGTCATGCTGGTGATCGGTAAGCCGCTTTGCGAACAGGTAGTTTATGGCAGCCTTGATCGCATCCAGTTTGGCCGGGAAATGGTATTGCATAGACCCTTGGGAAACCTTGGCCATTTTGGTGATCTTGGCCATGGTGGTGCTTTCGTAACCAAATTCAATAATACATTCGAGCGCGGCGATGATGATTCTGTCGCGTGTGAGAGAGCTTTTTTTAGACTGCCAGTTCACTGA
>JABGVY010000498.1 GCA_018645845.1 Gammaproteobacteria bacterium
AGCGGTCCCATGAGTCGCGCACCCGGTTTGAATACATGGGCACATTCGCCCCGGGTCAAGCTAATCTAAAAAGTTCTTAAAAAGAGTTTTTAGGCAGCTAGTGCGTAGTTTTCGTCATTGGCAACTATAAGTAGTTACAGCGATTGATTTACGAGAGTCACTACCCTCTCGACATGCACTTCAGGTTTCGCAACCGGCGTCGAAGCCAAGTCGCCCCCATCTGAACTATTGTAACACTTCTCAGGGGCGGGGTTTTAAAGAGAATTCAAGCAGCGGTCCTGTAGCGTTGCTCGGGATAACTCAGCGGGTTAGTTTTCGCTTTGTGAGCAAAAGCTCCGTTTCTGTTAGGGGGGGCGATTCTTGAGAGGTCAGGTCTGGTTTTCTTTCATAATTCGAGATTTATCCCGGCCCCAGTCGCGTTCCTTCAGGGTTGCCCGCTTGTCGTGTTCCTTCTTGCCGGACGCCAGTGCGATTTCACATTTCACTTTGTTTGACTTCCAGTAGAGCGAGACAGGAATGCAGGTTTGGCCCTTTTGCTGGGTTGCGCCGATCAGCCGGGCAATTTCTCTTTTGTGCAGGAGTAGCTTCCGGGTTCTTGTGGGATCTGCGTGTACATGGGCTGCAGCAGCGGCCATGGGCGTTATATTGCAGCCCAGAAGAAACGCTTCGCCGCTCTTAAGCAGGATATAGGTATCCCCGAGCTGGCATTTACCAGCCCTAAGCGATTTCACTTCCCACCCTTCAAGCGCGACGCCTGCTTCGAATCGATCATGCAAGTAATAGTCGAATTTGGCCTTCTTGTTCCGGGCGATAGTGTTGGATTGGACCTTCGGCTTTTTCTTGCCAGCCACAATCTGCTACTCGTTCCTGCGGGGGCGTCATTATATACATTTGTCCTGCCAGGAGTAGTTAAGAACATAGTGAGACGTGTATGATCTGGCGATGAATGACCCAGCGACATCTCCCGTCCAGAGGGCCCAGGCACTGGAAGCCCTGATACGAGGGCACGCAGAAGAAGCGGATGGTAATCGTCGCCTTGCAAAAGAAGTCGCCGTGGCCTTTGCGGAAAACGGGCTTTATCGAATTGGCGCCCCGAGGGCTTATTCCGGTGAAGAGTCAGATCCAATGACCCAGATTGAAACCATTGAGACGATATCCCGCTTTGATGGATCTGCAGGATGGAATCTGATGATAGGCGTTGAAACCTTCGGGTTGATGGCGTCAAGTTTCGGTGAATGCGAATACCTCATTAACGATCCTATGGTCGTTCTTTGCGGATCTACAGCTGCCGTCGGTACGGCAGAGAAAGTAAATGGTGGCTACAGAGTTAATGGACAGTGGCAGTTTGTTTCTGGTTGCCATAATGCGTCCCTATTTTGTGCGACCGTCAATCTTGTAGAGGACGGTGAGCGAGGATCGGAACGTTTTGCGGCGATTGTTCAGTTACCGGAGTTTCAGATCCAGGATACCTGGTATGTCGGCGGCATGAGAGGGTCCGGTTCCCATGATGTCAACGTCAAAAATGCCTTCGTGCCAGCTAACCATTTATTGCCGGCCATAGGCGCTGCACGGTCTGACCAGCCTCTGATGCGTTTTCCAACCGGGGCAAGACTCGCCTACAACAAAGTGGCAGTCAGTCTAGGTTTAGCGCGCGCTGGCCTGGACGCCTTTGTTGAATTGGCGGCAGGCAAAATACCCAGGTTCTCGAGTAAAAGTTTGCGCGACAGGCCCAGTGCTCACCGTGCGATCGCAGAAGCCGAAGTTCGAGTGCTTGCCTCCCGCGCGTTACTCATGGATCTTGTGGCGGAACTTTGGCAACAAGTACTAAACGAAGACCACATTACCACGCGGGAGCGTGCGATATTCCAGATAGCCTGTTCCGATGCTGTGCGAGGCTGTGTGGAAGCTGTGGACCTGGTGAGTGATGCTGCGGGCACGTCGGCGAATTTCCAGAGCCACCCTCTGGAGAGGATTGGTCGGGATGTGCGAGTGGTCAGGCAACACATAACAGTAGCTGGTTTTCATATGGAAGATGGGGGCCGAGTGTTAATCGGAATGCCGCCAGAAGGGGCGATGTTAACGAGGCTTTCGTAATAGCGCTCGAAGGCAGAAAAAATAATTCACAATAGGTGGCCATAAGGGTGGGAGGTAGCAGTGATGTCTGAATCTACTCGTATTTTTGTAGTTTTCGTTTTGAATTTTGTGGTTTAACGGGCTCCTGTGAAAGAAATATCCAGATCCGCCCTGTTACCGTTTTCCACCAAACAGATGTTTGATGTGGTCAATGATGTGGCGTCGTATCAAGACTATCTTCCGTCCTGTTCAAGGAGCGAGGTGATCGAATCTTCACCGGAATTCATGGTCGCGAGACTGACTTTAACTAAAGCTGGTGTTAGTCAGCAGTTCACCACTCGGAATAAGCTTGTAGTTCCGGAGAGAATTGACCTACGGTTAGTCGAGGGCCCATTCACCTCGCTTAATGGTTACTGGCTATTCAGTCAACTGGGCAATGATGGTTGTAAGACGGAAATGAACTTAAAGTTTGATTTCAATTCAAGAATGCTGAACGCAACTTTTGGCAAGGTATTTGAGCAGGTAGCGGATAGTCTAGTTGAGGCATTTTGTGATCGAGCAAAGGTTCTATACAGTAATGACTGAAGAAACCGTGGCGATCGAAGTCGTATTTGCGGTGCCAGAAAAGCAGCAAGTGATTCAACTCGAAGTGCCGGTTGGTACCTTGATCCGTGATGCGGTTCGACTGTCCTGTATTGAGTCACATTTTCCGAGTTACGACCTGTCCGCACTGCCGGTGGGCGTGTGGATGGAGGTGAAATCGCCAGCCTATGTGGTTCAGTCAGGAGACAGAGTACAGATCTATCGTTCGCTGATTACAAATGCGAAGGACGCGAGGCGACGACGGGCAGAGACTCAGGCAAGTAAAAAGCCCTAGCTTTTGCTGGCTGTTTTGGCCAGGGCGTCGTATTCGTCGGTGGGGATGAAATCGCCCATGAAGTATGACAGGCGTTCATCAATAAAGAATACGGAAAGTACTTTGCGGATAACGTTCCCGTTTGGAAGTTGAATGGAGTACACATAGTCCCATCGATCAGCTTCAAGGGGGTCGTCAATCACTGGATTACCCAGGACAAACGTTACCTGACTTTTGGTCATAGCGGGTTTTAGCCGGTCAACCATCTGCTGGGTGACGACGTTTCCCTGTTGAATGGTAATCCGGTGCACGCCAGGAAACCTGAATGTAGAGCAGGCTGTTAAGGCGGCAACAAGAAGGAAAACTACAGTAATTCGAATCAATGGATTGTCTACGCTTTTTCTATTTCAATTGGTTATGAAATTACTCATACTTTAACGTACCCCGCGAGGGAGTTCTATTGTCAAGATGTTAACTCACTTATACTTAACCACGGTTTACAAACTACCTAACGATGCCAGCCGAATCTCAAGAACTTAAAGACGCCGGTCTGAAGATCACTTTACCAAGGGTCAAGATATTCCAGATCCTTGAGAGCTCGGAAGTACATCACGTCAGCGCCGAAGATGTCTACAAATTGTTACTACAAAATGGCGAAGAGGTTGGCCTGGCGACTGTTTATCGTGTCCTTACGCAGTTCGAACAGGCCGGATTGGTCGTTCGGCACAATTTTGAAGGCGGTCATTCGGTTTTTGAGCTGTCTTCAGATAAACATCACGACCACATAGTTTGTGTCAAATGTGGTCGTGTAGAAGAGTTTGCGGACGATGAAATTGAACAACTCCAGAAGAAAGTAGCGGATAAACTTGGGTTTGAGCTGACGGATCACAATCTGAATATGTATGGGTTGTGCCCGGAGTGCCGATAACAGCAAGCTGAGGGCTCTTTATGCGCTGAGGGCTCTTTATGCGCTGAGGGCTCTTTATGCGCTGAGGGCTCTTTATGCGCTGAGGGCTCTTTACTGCGCTGAGGGCTCTTTACTACGCTGCCGCTGAGGGCTCTCTACCCCCGAGAGCATTGCTTCGGCGTGGGCAAGTGAGAGGTCAGTTTTCTCTACGCCTCCGAGCATTCTGGCAATCTCGTCAACTTTCTCTTCTTCAGTTAACTGGACGACAGTCGTTGTCGCGCTTTTTTTAGTGGTCGATTTAGCGACCACATAATGTTGGTGGCCCTGCGCAGCAACTTGCGGCAGGTGAGTTACGCAAATAATCTGGGCGTGCCCTCCCAGCTTGCGGAGCAGTGAACCAACAACTTCCGCAGTGGCGCCACCGACACCCACGTCAACCTCATCGAAGATAAGCGTCGGCGTGCGCGATGTCCTGGCGGTGATGACCTGGATCGCCAGGCTGATTCTGGAGAGTTCACCGCCGGAGGCTATCTTTGCCAAAGAGCCTGGTTTGGAGCCTGGGATAGTAGATATCCTGAATTCGATATCATCCATACCGGTCTGTGACCAATTAGCTGATCCGCCGAGTGACACTTCGAACTTTGCGCCATCCATCCCAAGGCCCTGTAATCCTTTTGTCACTTCTGGCTGCAATCGTTTCGCCTTTCCTAACCTGGCTTTGGTGAGTTTTTCCGCCAGGACCTGGTATTCGGTTTCAGCGGTGGCTACCTGTTGCTCGAGTTCTTTGATAATTGTTTCGGCATTGAGTATCTGGTCAAGTTCGTCCTGAATGCGGTTGGTGAGGTTCGCGAGCTCGTCAGGCTGGATTTTGTGTTTCCTGGCGATCTCATAGATATCGCTGAGTCGATCTTCAACTTCCCGTTGTTTTGTTGGGTTTGATTCAAACTTCTCGCTGACGATCAAAAGATCTGAAGTTGCCTCGTCAAGCTGAATCAAGGCACTGGCGAGCATCTCGGTGATCGGCCTGATGGCGTCGTCCTCGATGTCCGAGAGTAGTTTTACCGTGCGGGTTAGTTGTGTTGACGCGCTGCTTTCAGTCTCTGTGTTACAAAGCGCCAGTGCTTCCGTGAGTTTTTCCTGTATTTCACCCGCGGAACTGAGCCTTTTTAATTCGTTCTCAAGTTGCGCGGTTTCATCCGCCTGGATCGCCAGAGTCGCAAGTTCTTCTGCCTGGTAACTGAGTAGTTGAACCCGGGCAGACTGTTCTTCGGCGTCAGTTCGGGTTTTCAAAAGCTTATCCCTGGCTGCGCTCAGGGATCTAAATAACGTCCTTACTTCTGACACCAGCGGAGTAAGCCCGCCAAACTCATCGAGCATTCTCTCGTGGGTTTCTTTCTTTAACAGGGATTGGTGTTCGTGCTGGGAGTGGATATCAAGCAGCATCTCACTCAGCGTTTTGAGTTCCTGCAGGGTTGTGGAGCTGCCATTAATAAAAGCCCTCGATCGGCCGTCCCGGGACACGACGCGGCGAAGAATGCACTGATCGCCATCGATGAGCTCGCGTTCAGTCAGCCAGGCCAATGCCTCGGTGTGGTCCTGCAGGTCGAAGATAGCGTTGACCTCAGTTTTTGCAGCGCCGGTTGCAATCAGGGAGCTGTCTGCCCGATCACCCAGGGCCAGCCCAAGCGCCCCAAGCAAAATGGACTGACCTGCACCGGTTTCTCCTGTAATGACGCTCATACTCGTATTGAATTCCAGCTCGAGCTGGTCAACCAGGGTTAACGATTTAATAGATAGATGGCTTAGCACGTGCCTATTTAACCCTGATGTCACTAAGCCTGGCAATTGAAAAGCGATCCGGAGCCAATCTAAGTGTGTGGTTTGATGATTTGTCGCTTAACAGGCAATTGTCTCCTTGCCGGTCCTTGGTTAGTATCTAATCCCCAATGAGGCAGATCTAATGTCGAAACCAGGTTCACTGAACCAAAAGTCTCGGATATTGCTCAAGACCTTGGTCGAGCAATACATAACAGATGGCCAGCCTGTCGCATCCAGAACACTGGCAGATTCTGCAAGCGTTTCGGTGAGTCCTGCTACGGTCCGTAACATCATGTCGGATCTTGAAGAATTGGGTTACGTGAGTTCGCCGCACACCTCCGCGGGTCGTGTCCCGACTGCACTTGGATATCGGCTCTTTGTGGATACCTTGATTAAGGTCAACCAGATTGACACTTATGACCTTGCGAGTCTGAATCGAAATCTGGACCCGGATATGTCTTCAAAGGAACTGGTGGAATCTGCGTCGGGGATTCTCTCGGAATTCACTCGTATGGCAGGGCTTGTGACTATCCCCAAGCGCGACCAGGTGACCCTTCGGCATGTTGATTTTTTAAGTCTCGAGGGTAACCGGGTGCTGGTTATCCTTGTCCTCGATGATCACGAAGTCCAAAACAGGGTAATTTATACCAAACAAACATACACAGAGATCCAGCTCAAAGAGGCGTCTAACTTCATCAACCAGCATTTTATTGGTGAGGTACTCGGTAATGTTCATGAACGACTGGTAACGATGATGCGTTCTGATCGTGAAAACATGAACTCGCTGATGCAAACCACGCTCGAAGTGGCGGACCAGGCTTTCGATCGAGAGGAAATCAGTGATTTCGTGGTAAAGGGCCAGGAGAATCTTCTTGCAACCGATCAGGCTCTCGATGACATTCGGCAGCTGTTCCAGGCGATTTCGATGAAAGGTGACATTCTCCATCTGCTCGACCGTTGTATGAATACCGAAGGAGTACAACTTTTTATCGGTAACGAGTCAGGCTACAGTGTTTTGGATGAGTGTTCTGTGGTGACCTCCCCCTACCATGTTGATGGCGATCTTGTCGGTGTATTGGGTGTTATTGGGCCTACCAGGATGGCCTACGACCGGGTTATTCCTATTGTTGATGCCACCGCAAGACTCCTTAGCGCTGCCCTGGAGACAAATCGTCGATAATTTCTCCTCAGCTTTTCGCTAGACCCCTTGAATGGTGGGGCTCTAGTCCCCATATAGCTCTTACGCATAAATCTGTGAATCGTTACGCGGGAGTTTTATATGGCATTGCCCGAGGATGAGGCGAAGCAAACGTCTGAATCTGGAGAGGAAACCTTTGAAAACCAGATCCTAGAACCAGAGGCCCCAGAACAAGAGCCCCTGGATCAAATAGAAGCTGATAACGGGGATGGCCCCTCGGGTCAGCAGGATTCAGGCAATGAGGCGGAGCTCCCGGATAGCGAGGCCCTGGCTAATGCGCTGTCAGAGGTTGAGAGATTTAGGGACATAGCGCTGCGCGCAGAAGCAGAGATGCAAAATCTTCAACGGCGCACAGCGAGAGACGTAGAAAACGCCCACAAATTCGGCGTGGAGAAGTTCGTTCAGAACATGCTTCCTGTGGTCGACAGCCTAGAGAA
>JABGVY010000359.1 GCA_018645845.1 Gammaproteobacteria bacterium
AATCAGTCACCGGCGCTTCAGACGGGGAAGTGAATATTCGCTTCAACCGCGCACCACCCCGGCACCTGCCCCCTAAGCCTGCACCGGGCTAGTCCAGCTTACTTAAGCCACGTCAACCGGCCGGCATCGGGTTCACCCATTGCCAAACCACGGTCTTCGTGAGCCCTTGCTTTAACATAGTTGTGAATCAGCGTCGTATCATCCGGTGTTAAGGAATCTGCAAAAGACGCCATACCATTACCAGACAGCACGCCCCCAAGCACAATGGCATCAAAGTTGGTATGTGATCCTGCAGCCATCATTCGCAAGTCGGCGATAACCCCACCCGAGCGAACGATCAACCCATGACAGGGCGCGCAAAAGTCATGATAAAGCACTTCACCTTTTGCCAAATGTTCATCACTGACGACCGCTAATTGTTGTTCAGGAATGGTCATATCACGCAAGGTGGGGGATGGCAGAACGTCAGAACCGCCCAGTTTGAACACCAGTAATCGACCTGTATTACTGTAGGTAAGCGATGCCGGGTTCTTCGCTGGGTCAATAGGCGCACCAGAAAAAAGATCCCCGCCGCCTGTGCCGGTCAGGATAGACACATACTGGACGCCGTCAATTTGATAGGTGATGGGAGGTGCTAATATCGATACGTATGTGTTGAAGTCCCAGAGCACTTCGCCCGTTTCTGCGTCATAGGCCGCGAACATGCCAAGCACGTTACCCTGAAAAACAACTCCGCCCTCGGTAGCGACTACTCCGCCGTTCCAATAGTGTGGGAACTCAATCGCCCATTTTTCTTCTCCGGTCAAGAAATCAAATGCTTTAAGAAAACCACGGACCTCTGGCTGGGCATCGATATTGTCAATAAAGAGTTGGGCAATGCGGCCAAATTCAAGACCAAGATTCATACGGCCAGGGTGTCTCTTGTAAAGCCCCGTCTTATGATACTCGTCAGACATCGCGTAGATGAGAGCGTTTTCCTGAACCGGCAAGTAGGCAATACCCGCTTTCGCATCGATCGACATGGCTTGCCAGTTGTGCGCACCCAACGGACCAGGCAGCACCCATTGTGCTTCCTTATCATAAGCATTTTCCTCAACTTCCACCGGTCGTCCCGTGTCCGGGTCGATATGCGAGGCCCAGGTCACAGCGGCGAAAGGATTCGCTCTAAGCAAACTGCCATCGGTGCGGTCCAGCACATAGAAAAAACCATTCTTAGGTGCTTGCAGCAAGACTTTTCGATCAACCCCGTCTATCTCCATATCGGCTAAGGCGATATCTTGAACAGCCGTGTAATCCCAGTTATCACCAGGCGTGGTCTGGTAATGCCATTTGTAGGCCCCGGTGTCTGCATCGAGCGAGACAATAGATGAAAGAAACAGATTATCGCCGCCGCCGGGGGAGCGAAGCTCACGCGTCCAGGGTGAACCATTACCGACGCCCAGATACAGTGAATTTAGGTCAGGGTCGTAAACAATAGAGTTCCAGACGGTACCGCCGCCGCCGTACTCCCAGTAATTCGTGCCCTTCCAGGTTGTCGCCGCGAGCTCCTGTGCCTCGTCCTCAAACGGTTTGGACGGATCTCCTGGCACCGTAAAAAAGCGCCACACCTCCTCGCCACTGTCTGCGTCATAGGCGGTGACATAACCACGAACGCCAAATTCTGCCCCGCCGTTACCGATAAACACCTTGCCGTTCGCCACCCGCGGGGCGCCGGTCACCGTATAAAAACGGTCCCGATCAATAATGGTGTCCACTTCCCATACTTTTTCACCGGTCGTTGCATCTAGTGAAATGAGCCGCCCGTCCAGGCTTCCCACGTAGACCTTCCCTTTGTAAACCGCGACGCCGCGATTGACGACATCACAGCACGCACGGCGACCCCACTCGCGCGGCACCTGGGGGTCATAGGACCACTTTTCTTCGCCAGTGACCGCGTTAATCGCGTAGACCCTGCTCCACGTGCTGGTGAAAAACATGATGCCGTCGACCACGATTGGCGTTGATTCGAGTGCTCGGTTTGTGCCCATATCCTTGTGCCAGGCCAGGCCAAGGTCTTTTACGGTATCTTTGTTAATCTGTTTAAGGGGAGAGAAGCGTTGCTCTTCATAGGTGCGCCCGTAGGCCAGCCAATTGCCCGGTTCGGAGTCTGCATTGTTGATACGAGCATCATCAATCTGTCCGATAGCAGAGGGCGCTTGAGTTTCTTTGGCATTCTCTGCAGGTTCTGGTGCTTCTGGCGACTCTGAGCAAGCGGCGACGAATAGTGTGGCCAAAACAAGCAGTATGGTGGGTGCTTGGTGCATGTGGTTTCCCCTCATTTACGTTACGTAGAAGATACGCGGGTTTTTGGTTTAGTGCCAGCGTTGCACCAGTCCCTGTAATGCAGGGGCGGTGTAGGTATCTATCGACGCGATAAAAAAGCCTATCAGGTTACAGAGGGATCAACGCTGCTTTAAAAGATTTCTCAGTGTCTTGATGTCTTTGCCGGGTAGCCTGACTCAGAAGCTTAAATCGACTGGCCGGCTTGTTTAATTTTTCTCGCTTCAAGGCACGCTGTTTGTTTAAGGCTTCGAGTTGTTCTTTGGTCATCCACTCTTTTTAGCCAGATGACCTGCGAACTTCTATTAGATTTTGCTGCGAATCGTTCATTACCGTCCGGGCCCTAGATGTTTCGGGTGCTTGTATGTGAAGCCTGTCCAGCCAATGTGCCCAGGTTCTTTTCTAACCACTTAATTTTAGAGATTCGCATGGCTGAAGACTGGCCAGTCGGATCAACACAACCCGCGTCAAACTCTTCAATCCACTGGAAGTTCATGCCTCTTTCCCAGCAGAATTCCATTTCAGCAGTAGACTGTGTGCCGCTGTAAGTAGAGCAG
>JABGVY010000104.1 GCA_018645845.1 Gammaproteobacteria bacterium
ACTTATGGGACGGGTTGTTTTGTGATCATGAATACTGGCGGTGAAGCCATCGAGTCAAAAAACAAACTCCTGACAACGGTGGCATACCGTATTAACGGCAAGGTTACCTATGGCCTTGAAGGAAGCATCTTCGTGGCAGGTGCTGCGGTACAGTGGCTCCGCGATGGCCTTAAACTGGTATCGAAGGCATCAGAAACGGAATCTATTGCCAGGGCACACTCGGCAAATCATGGTGTTTATCTGGTCCCGGCTTTCACAGGATTGGGTGCGCCGTATTGGGACCCCAACGCCAGGGGTGCAATACTCGGCCTGACCCGTGACTCTGGGATTGCCGATATTGTTACTGCAACGCTCCAGTCAGTGTCTTTCCAGACGCAGGATTTACTGTCTGCGATGCAGCAGGATGGGGCGGTGCCAACGATTCTCAGGGTTGATGGTGGTATGGTCGAGAATAGCTGGCTTACGCAGCATCTTGCAGATGTCCTGCAGTTACCAATAGACAGGCCTCGCGTTATTGAGACGACCGCATTAGGCGCTGCCTATCTGGCGGGGCTAAGAGCGGGCATATTTGCTGAACTGGATGACGTTGCAGCAAAATGGCAGCTGGAACAGCGATTTGAGCCTGTTATGCCGCCAGAGACAGCTGCGGGCCTTTATGAGGGGTGGCAGAGTGCGGTCGCCAGGGTAAGAAGTTAACACCCGGTAAAGGCGGTTACAGTAATATCCCCATCGGCTCATATTCCCCGATGTTTGGCCCAGCTTTTACCGGTTCTAACCGTCAGCGATTGAAGGCGTAATGGCTGACCAAAATGAAGCGCCCGGCGAAGCTCTGGAGTCTGCTGGGCAATGGCTGTTCGCTCAAGGTAACTGCCAGGGGACTATATAAATCGGTGGGGCTTGGTATCATGAATCGATCTCTAATCTATTGTAGCCATGGACTATCGCACCACCACGAAACAGGCCCTAAGGTTGAACGCTTTGATAAACGCTAATATCGAAAGATCCTGGCTTTGCCAGATTCAGGATTGTTGTGGTATCGATAGGCTATTGTTCGAACAAAATGGTCGTTCCCGGCAAAGTTTGCCCGGTATGAACCAGGGTAAGGCAGTCGATATCCTCTTTAGTATTCCCTCTCGTGGAAAAGATAAACACTTCAAGCGCAAAGGTCGGGTCGTTAGCATCATGGATATCGGCGTCAAAAGTCGGACAGACAAAAAAACAGGCCTGATAAAAAAAATGCCTGGGGAAAAGCATGCCTGAGAAAAAAACCTCAGCGACGCTCCTTAGGGGTAAGTTAAAGCCCGTTGATGCCCGAAAAATTATTGCGTTGCTGCGCAAAGCAGCTTCCCAGATTATTCCAGAGATGAGCCAGACGATATTTTCGCATATGGACACGGAACTACTGGAACTGGCCAAAGTTGCCGAGTCCAATACGGAACAAAGCGAATATTTTGAAGCAATGTCGTCCCTCGAAAAGGCGAAGAAGCAGGTAAGCCAGGATTTTTTGAAGGAAATTCTTAGTCAATTCGACGAGCCGAGGAATCTTGAAGAATTAATTAAAGAGCGTAAGAAAAAGACCGAAGCGAGAAAAGAACAGTCCCAGGAGCAGGTGAAACTTTCGTTGGTCAATACTGAAGAGTTTGAAGCCTGGTTGGCAGTCGAAAATACTATTTCCCGCGGCGAACGAATGTACGAGAAATTCCTGTTTGAACTGACGCAACGAATGGGAATGATGGTTCCGTCCTGGAAAAACAAAAACGCAAATCCCCTGAGTACAACAGTGTTCACCTATGCTTTTGACCACGCCATGCACAAAGTAGATTTGTCGAAAGAGATCCGCCAGCGTGTTTATTCCGGCTATGAATTAAAAGTACTTCCCCTGTTCCAAAAGCTGTACATTTCAACCACCGGGCTGATGGAAGACGCCGGCGTCTTTCCGAAGCTCGATGAAGATTACGTTTCGCCTATGCCGGTAGATTTGTCAGATAAAGCAAAGCCTCACTCGCCCTCAAAACGAAGAAGCTTTTCGAGTTCGAGGCATCGGCCAGATGCTCAGCCCGAACCTGCCGGCCCGCTGGCAAGCGATGATCGAGTTCCAGTTGCCCCCTTTCAGCACCCGAAAAAGATCCTCCGAACGAACGATGTCGGTGCAGCGATAAAGAACATCTACAGCTCTGTCCGGGAGTTGATGGCAGTGAAAGATGGCCAAACAGAAGCGTACAGTGATGATGAGTATCTCGAGTTAGATGAAGTACAGGACCTGTTAAGTGCGCTTGAAGGCGAGATGCATGAAGCAAACGGGGCCCGGATGCCAGTGCGGCAGCGGCTCCTTGAAAACGCATCCCGGGCGGGAGAACGTCAGGTAGACCCAGCTACCGTGCAGACCCTGGAGGTCGTTGAGAACCTCATTGACAGCATCGAAGATGATGCCCTGCTAATGGACAACACCAAGAACTGGATACGTAAGCTGGAGCTTACCCTTGATAAGGTGGCGGCAAATAACGGCGACTTCTTGAATGAAAACAATCCTCACCGCAGTCTGGATGTCATCAACCAGATAGCCCTTCTGGGTGGAGCGGGTTCCAACAGTGCGCGGCGTGTGGTTGATGAAATCATTGATGAGATCAATTCAAATTACGATGCAGACCCTGAAGTCTTCGATCGTGCTTTGACGGAAATGCAGCCCCTGGTAGATCAGTTGAACCGAGCCTTCACCGGAAATGTCCAGAGAACCGTTAAGGCAAGCCTGGGTCAACAAACTCTGCGCAATGCCCAGCGAGCTGTCCTCTCGGAAATGGATGAGCGTTACGCTGGCCGTGAAGTACCAGAGGTTCTTTACAAGCTCTTGATGCCGGGCTGGAGGAACCTGCTTGTTAATACTCATTTGCGCGAGGGCCACGAAAGCGCTGAATGGCAAAAACACGTTCAGACCCTGGATCAGCTTTTTCAATATGTGGATAAAGATAGTGACCCGAAGGCGTCCCCTGATTACATGCCGCCGGAAAGTCTGTTACAGCACATCGAGTCGGGTCTGGATTCAATTGCTTACGAACCAGGCCAGAGAATACCGCTGATAAACTCTCTTAAGCAGGTGCTCTTTGGTGACAAGCCCGTTTCAGAAATGCCTACGGTTGCCTTCAATCAGAACACCATCGCAGAGAAACTGGGTTTCGAAGATGTATCTGCCCAGGAAGAAGCCCGCCGGGTGCTGCGTGAACAAAACGAAGCGGACGCTTTGTGGCAACGTTGCTTTGATCGAGCTCAACGCCTGCATGTTGGTGCATGGGTTGAGTTCAGGACGGAGCAGGAGCCGGAGATATCCATCGTTGCCTGGGTGAATAAGGATGAGACACGATTCGTCTTTGTGACTCAGCGCGGAGTTAAGTCCAACGATATTTCCGTCGAAGGCCTGGCTACGATGATCCATCTGGGTCAGGTTAGAATTCTTGAAGAACCAGATATTCCGGTCACCGAGCGTGCATCCCATCGGATGCTGCAGAACATGCACAACCAACTGACACACCAGGCTACGCATGATGACTTAACGGGCTTGATTAATCGTAAAGAATTTTCCAAGGAGCTTAAGTCGGCGCTGGATGTGGCCAAGCGCAATGACAGTAT
>JABGVY010000404.1 GCA_018645845.1 Gammaproteobacteria bacterium
ACTCATCTCGCATCAGGAACAAATGAGTCTGCTGCGCCAGGAACCAGGACACATCCAGATGGCGGTGCAGGAAATGTTCCGCTTCGAATCACCCCTACCCTTCTTCCATCGCTATGCCAGCGAGGCTCTTGTGCTAAATGGGCAGCACTATCCCAGGGGCACAAAATTCGGTTTATTGTATGGCTCAGCAAACAGGGACCCGGATCAGTTCCCCGATGCAGATACGTTTGATATCGCACGCAATCCGAACCGCCATGTCGCATTCGGGCGGGGAGCCCATCTTTGCCTGGGCAATCATCTGTCTCGGCTTGATATGGAAGTGATTTTTCTGACCATCCTGAGAAAAACTAGACGTATAGAGCTCACGGATCCTGAACCTGCCTATAAAAGGAGTCTGTCTGTACGCGGCCCGGAATCATTGCCCGTAACATTAACGCCTAAATAGGTAATTTTGACGTCCACTACATTTTTTGAAACACTCGGACTTCGAGTTTTCAGCCAAAGGTAAGGCACATGCTATATCCAATCTTTCAGCACGCATATTTTGTAAACGATGTCGAAGAAGCCGCCCACAAATGGAACCGCCTTTATGGTGCAGGTCCGTTCGTTATGGTGCCGCATCACAAGACAGACAAGTTTCGGTTCCGTGATACTCCCCAGGAGGCCGATGTTTCTTATGGCTTCGGATATCTGGGCAACAACCAGATTCAATTTATTGCGCAGCATGATGAAACGCCGTCCATCTACAGGGATATGTATCAAAAAGGTGAAGAAGGATTCCACCATGTTGGATGTATGGTTAATGACTTCGCCGCAGCCCGGCAGAGAATGCTGGACCTGGGGTTCGTGAACGCCTGTGAGCTATGGGCCGATGATGTCAATGCGGCCTATTTTGATACTCGTGAAGTCAATGGCGGGTTCACTGAGATCCACGGGGACCCCGTTCACATTTTGGCATCATTTGCGACCTGGAAGCGTGCCCACGACAACCTGAAACCTGGCGACAGCCCTATTATGGAAATGTCATCACCTTTCCCCGAAGGCCGAGACCCGGACTACCTTTAAAAAGTGAACCTTTAAAAGAAAAGCGAATTAGAAAAACTGTGCCGGGAGGGTCGCTACGACATTCCCGGCATATCGACGGTCTTGTAATACTCTTTATCGCCCAGGGACATAACTTTGCCCCAAAAAGCTTCACCCGCGGCAATACCTGTTTCCATTTTTTCACTCGTCTGGCGAAAAATATTCCAAGAGTCTGGATGCAGATCGCGGCATTCCGAAAACAGCTCATTCGCTTCGTTTTCACGCCCATTTTTTAGCAAAAATTGACCTAGCTGAAATTTGGTATGCGCCAGTGCCATATCGTCGGTCATGGGTTCGACATGATCTCGAGCAGCATCGGGGTCGAAGGCATAGGGGCTTTCCTTGCCGTTAATTGCCCAGTCTTTTACCGCGCCCGTATAAGTGGCCTTGGCCGCAGCGGCTCTTTCCATCGCCTCTGGCTTGAAACCCATAATTTCCATATCGAACTCACGGAGGATATCAATAGATCCACCGCTTTCCGTTGGGCGAACAATTTTCCCATCCTCATCGATCCAGACAGCCTGGGGGACGTTAACCATGTTGTAGAGCGACGAGAGCTGGTGATTTTTATCAATCAAGGTAACGAAAGCCGGAGATGCTTCATCGACCCAGGGTCGCGCCGCTTCAATCTCTGCATCCATCGCAACCGAAACAATTATAAAATCCTGGTTTTTTACTTCTTCAAACAGTGCCTGCCAACCTGACAGGTCATGACGACATCCTCACCACGAGGCCCAGGTGATGAGCAATACCCGCTTACGTCGAAAGTCGGTCAACGAATGTAACTTGCCATTAAAATCCGGCAATGAAAAATCTGGTGCTTCCAGACTCAGCATCGCTTCATTTCGATCCTTGGCCGCTTCACCGAGTGACCAAACATCACCATCGTTACTGACTGCATCGGGTTTGCCCATTAATTTCCAAACTTCGGACACGTTAACCCTGCCATCAGCAATGAGCCGTTCTGACTTATTCGCCGGAACAGGCACACAGACTTCATCCTTGCATAGTCCCTCAGTCTTGAGCGCCCAGCCAGTGGCCGCCGTCATCTCATCCGGGCTTACCCAGAGTGCAGAACCCGCGGCACCCTGCAGCACTGTCACCTTGTTTTCGTTGAGAATAGTAACCATCGTCATTGTTTCCTTCACCATTTCATGAGTTTAACACCGGTTGCTCGGCCATCGCGTCTTCACTACTCGCAGTTACCGGGTTTTTACCCAGTACCAGATAAAAAGTCGGCAGAACGAAAAGGGTGAACAACGTGCCGACACTCATTCCCGCTGCGATCATCAACCCAATAGCGAACCTGGAGTTAGCCCCAGCACCAAATGCCAGAACCAGCGGCAAAACGCCAAGCACCGTAGCAACGGTGGTCATTAAAATAGGCCGCAACCTGAGCGCAGCTGCCTCAAGAACCGCTGCCTTTCGATCATAGCCTTCCGAAACCAGGCGGTTGGCAAAGTCTACAATCAGGATCCCATGTTTGCTGATCAGGCCAATCAGCGTCAGCAATCCCACCTGGGTATAGATATTAAGCGTGGCCAGCCCAAGTGCTAACGGAACGATCGCGCCAAACACAGATAGCGGCACACTGATCAACACAATAAGCGGATCGCGAAAACTGTTGAACTGCGCCGCAAGAACCAGGTAGATAAACACCAGAGACGTCGCAAATAGCAGCAGGAATCCCTGAGATTCCTGCACGAACCGCCTGGACGCACCCTGATAACCGACCCGGAACCCGGTTGGCGCCACTTCATAAAGCGCCTGTTCCAGATATTCCAGGCTGTCGCCCAGTGTATTCGGTGGCAGTAAAAACCCCTGGATCGTCGCACTATTTAATTGTTGGAACTGTTTGAGTGAATTCGGTTCTACCTTTTGGCCAAGCGTCACAACCGTGCTAAGTGGCACCAGGGACTCGCCGGTCGTGCGTACGTAGTATCTTTCTAACCATTCTTTGGTGAGGCGAAATCCTCGATCAGCCTGGGGTATGACCTTGTAGCTACGTCCTTCCATACTGAACCGATTAGTCTCTGCTTCACCGAGCATGATCTGCAACGTCTGCCCGATATCTTCCATCGAGATACCCAACCGGGCTGCCAGTTCGCGGTCAATGCTAACCGTGATTTCAGGTCTCGAGTAGCGCAAATCCTTGGTAACGAAGGCGAACATGCCTGATTGCCTCGCTTTTAGCAGAACTTCTTCTGAAACCCGATCAAGTTCCTTGTAGTCGGCATTGGACGAAATCACAAACTGCAATGGCAGGCCTGAGTCCGCACCGGGCAGCCCCCCCGCCGCAAAGGTAAAAACCTGTAAGCCGCTGATTTTGTCGTACTTGGACTGGATTTCCTGGCGAATTTCTTCCAGCGAACGTTCCCGCTCGGTCCATGGCACCAGTTCAAGCCCCCCGAATACTCTGGTGGGATCATTCACCTGCCAGGAATGGCTAACCTCAGGGATTGTTCTCCAGGCGGCAACCATCTGGTCAAGAAAATAGGTCGTGTATTCAAGGCTGCTGTAGTCCGGAGGCGTCGCCATCGCAAATATGCTGCCGCTATCCTCGTCCGGCGCCAGCTCTTTCTGGGCCAGTTGGTAAAATATTGGCAGGCTGCAGAAAATCATCACGGCAAACAACATTACTGCGCCGCGATTGTTCAGGCACGCTTCAAGTACCCGCTCATACCGGTGGTGCAGCAGTTCAAACGTCTGATCAAGCCAGTCAGCGATTTTGCCCTGGTGATCGTGGTCAACTAACAGGTAGGCGCACATCATTGGGCTGAGCACCAGAGCGATAACGCCAGAAATCACCACAGCCCCGGCCAGAGTCAATGCAAATTCACTGAACAGCACACCCGTCAGGCCTCCAAGGAACCCAATGGGCAGGTACACTGCTACCAGCGTCAGTGTCATTGCGATCACCGGCAAGGCAACTTCCCTCGCGCCGATTAGCGCTGCCTCCCGCGGCTGTTTACCTTCTTCGATATGCCGATGTACGTTTTCCACAACGACGATTGCGTCATCCACGACCAGACCGATCGCAATCACCATCGCCAGCAATGTCAGCAGGTTAATGGAGAAACCCATTAACCAGACCAGGAACAAGACCGTTATCAACGACAGTGGAATAGCGACAATGGGGATAGCTACAACTCGCATTGACCCGAGGAACAATAAGATGACCAGCACCACAATAATCGACGCTTCGATTAACGTCCTTCCGACTTCCTCAAGCCCCTCGCGAATATATATCGAGAGATCGGAATCCATGAAGATGGTCATGTCAGCCGGAAGTTGTGCTTCGATTTCCTTTACCTTGATTTTTACCCTGGCGGCCACTTCAAGCGGATTGGCACCCGGCGCTTCTGTGATTGCAATGAACACCGTTTCCTTGCCACTGGAGTATGCCGCCGACTCATAGGTATCACTCGCCAGCTCAACTTCTGCCACATCACCCAATCGAACCCGCTTGTCGCCCTCTTGGCGAACAACAATCTGTGCAAATTTCGCTGGATCTTGTACATCGGTTTCTGCATCTACACTGGCTCGTACAAGTTCGCCTCGGGTCGTCCCGGCAGCGGATATATAATTCTCCCTCCTAACGGCATCGTTGACATCTTTTGCCGTCACGCCGTAAGCGGCCATTTTTGCCGGATTAAGCCAGATACGCACCGCAAAAACACCGCTGCTCAACATGCGAGCTTCACCGACGCCTTCTACCGTACTCAAAACTGGCTGAACCGTACGGATCGCGTAGTCTGTCGTTTGCTGAACCGACATCTGGTCACTTAGAAGCGCAAGATACATCATGCCGTCGCCACCGGTTCGATTGCTGACGACCGGGTCTTCAACTTCTCTCGGCAATTCAAACCGGGCTTCGTTAATCTTGGTAATGACCTCTGTGAGCACATCCGTAGAGTTTTCACCAAGACGGACATAAACACTTATTTGCGCCAGGCCGGGATTGCTTTCCGAGGTTACATAATCCACGCCTTTAGCCGCAGCGATTCGTCGCTGCAAAGGCGTTGTCACGAAGCCCTGCACCGTTCGTGCACTGGCACCGGGGTAAATTGCCTGCACGAAAATTTGGCTCTTTTCCACTTCCGGGTATTCACGCAGGGACAATTGTGACCCGGCCTGAATACCCACCAGCAACATCACCGCGGCAATCACAATCGCGAGCACGGGGCGTTGAATAAAAGTGTCAGTGAACTTCATTATTTATAACGCCACTGTCTCGTCGATCAAAATTCTTACACCCCTGAACAGCTTATTCTGTCCTACGCTGACCACGCGCTCCCCAGGCTCAACACCAGACAAAATCGCCACCTTGCCACGCCTCACCTCACCCATCTGTACAATCCGCGCAATGGCAGTCAGGCTTCCATCTTCAGTCTCTTCTACTACATACACCGTATTACCCTGAAGAGCATAAGTCATCGCTGTCTCTGGAACCGACACCACGCTCTGCTTTTCACCGAGATCAACTACAAGCGTTGCAAACATCCCTGGCAGTAATCCAGTGGACTCTTTCAACGTCGCCCGAAGCAGCACATTTCGTGTTGCGGTATCAATCTGCGAATCGACCGCACTGACCACCGCCTCGAACCGCTCGCCCCGGAAGGCATCCACTTCGACGCCAACAACCAACCCGGCCCTTAACTTCGGTGAATAACGCGCCGGGACAGTGAAGTCTATCTCTAACTCGCTATGATCCTGGAGGGCTGCGATAACGGTCCCCGGAGACAGATAATCACCAACGTCAATTCGCCTGATTCCCATGACCCCGGCGAATGGTGCCGCTATTCTTTTATTGTTCAGCCGTGCCTCGGTTTCCGCCAGCTGCGCCTTGGCGCGTTCCAGGTCAGCTCGGGAACGATCGTATTGGGATTGCGGAATGGATTTTTGTTTAATGAGCGTCTTATCTCGCTCGAACAATATTTCGGCCAGTTCCAGACTTGCAATCTGGTTGTTACGGCTCGCCTCCTCTATCTCATTGTTCAGCACCACTAAAAGCTGGCCTGCCTGGACGGTATCCCCGGAATCAAAATGAATCTCGGTGATCTGACCGCTGGTTTCTGAAGTCAAATCCACCCCACGAACGGCTTGTATAGATCCAACAGCGTTCAGCACCTGCCCCCAGCTTTCACTGGTTGCAATTGAAGCTGCGATGGTGACCGGCGGTGGCGAAAAGTCCATTGACGAAAAGGCACTAAATCGTTTGAAAAGGAATCCACCAATGGCCCCAAAAATGACAATAAGAATGATCAAAACAACAATGTAGGCTTTCAATTAGACCCCAGGTCCCGGAAGAACAATGCTATAAAAAGGAATTAACCACCTTTTTGAGTGAATGGTCAAAGCAATCGTGCCCGAACAAACGCTGCGCCGGGCTTCCTGCTTCAATGCTCCCGTCGCAGGAGTGACAGTTAAGAAAGTACGAAACTGGAGCACAAGCCCTAATCTTCCGGTCGCTAACCCGTCTCAAACAGTTTCGGCAAATCCTCATCGCTAGTTTCCAGCAGCGCGTCGACCCATTGATGAAATCGCTGGCCACCGCCCTCGTTTTTACCAAAGAGCACGTGATCACGCACGCCAGCGTTAAGATTTTTCTGCAGAGCAATTCCTGTTGCGTAATCTTCTTCCTGAACTACATATTTAAGAAACTCAAACTGTTGCTTCGCATCTTTTTTTAGCGCGTCCGTATCCGGCGCCTTCTCCATCAGGAATATCTGGTTAGTGTATGACGTCTCTGGCGTCGCTCCCGGGAACAATTGTGAAATCATGACCGACCGGCCACCACCTGCGAAACTCGCGATAGAGATATGTGGAAAAATGGTCCAGACACCAGCAACCAGCCTGCTGGTTGGCCACTCTTCATCAGGTAGATTTTCAAACTCTTCGTAGGAAGCATCAGGTCTACCCATGTGAGTATGTGGTCCCCAACTATAATAGTTGGCCTTATTTCCTATCTCGGTACCAAACGTTTCCCTGTGCAAAATCGGGAGATGATAATAGTCCAGGTAACCGTCGTAGGCTACTTTCCAGTTGGGACCCTCTACACGTTGGTTTTTCGCATAGTGCCAGTTATCAAAACCGAATTGCGCCAGCAGTGAATCGTATCCTGACAGGAAGAGGCTGATATCCAACGTGGATTTTGGATCAAGCGTCACCCAAATTAATCCTGCCTTCTCCAGGCTAGGTAATTCCGTCAGCCCATAATCCTGCTTGTTGATATCGCCGAACTCGTCAGCAGAATAGATAGCAACCAAATCCCCGTCCGGGTTGTATGTCCAGGCATGATAGGGGCAGCTGAATCGATGAGCGGTGCCACAGCCTTCATCGACAAGCCTTGCCCCGCGATGGCTACACATATTAACAAATGCCTTTATACCACCGCCTCGAGTGCGCGTAATAATCACCTGCACCCCGGCAGCTTCCATCGCTTTGTAATCACCGACTTCCTTCAGTTCTGCCGTAGTGGCCAGCATCAACGGCATACGACGAAAAATTTTTTCCTTCTCGCCTTCCCATCGAGCCTGATCGTAATAATTCTCAATGGGAACCTTGTGAATACTGTCCGCCTGATCCTGCATGCCGTTCCGGCCGTACTCCAGATCTTTTCGTGCCATTGCGACCAATTGCGCTTTCGACATTTGGGTTGTTCCTTAGATTGAACTCACGGGTAAACGGTAGAACAGTTCACGATCGGTGGCAAGCAGTGGCCAGCCTAATCATAGAAACATTGATATGGGGCAATAAGTCAGCTATTTCATTGTCAAAAACGCAGTCTTTCCTCTAACAGGAGCAATGTCGCTTGATTCAGTTTCTTCCCTGGGTTGCGGCCAACAAATCCCCTGCTAACAACCTGTGCATTAAGGGCTCCAGGTTTCGACAACTTAGGCTTACCTACCGGCCACAGTGGAATCAGAGTAGCTACGAATGGTCTATTGTTCTATGTTTGATAATGTTTACTTTTCTCGCTGCCAGAGCAACCTATCGACTGGCCCGATAGCGAGACTCAATGAAGCCCATCTTATCAAGCCTGTAAACGACTGATTCAAAAACTACGCCAAGCCCGTAGCGGACGGCGTTGATTCCGCCAATGGACGAAGCTTCCCTGGCATAGCGGGTTGGGCAGGTTATCTCGCCCACGCTAAAACCATGACTGATCACCTGCAACAGCATCTGATTGTCGAAGATGAAATCGTCACTGTTGGCAGATAATGGCAAAGTAGTGAGCACCTGCCGACTAAAGGCACGATAGCCCGTGTGATACTCGGCGAGCTTGTAGCTCACCATTAGGTTCTGAAAGAAGGTCAGTACCCTGTTCGCGATATACTTATAAACAGGCATTCCACCTGCCAGCGCCCCCACCCCTAGAATTCGCGACCCAAGCACGCAATCAAAGACATCATCCGCGATCAGAGATGCCATCGCCCTGATGAGTTTTGGCGTGTACTGATAGTCAGGATGCACCATGATCACTATGTCTGCGTCCAACCCAACTGCGGTGGCATAGCAGGTTTTCTGATTGCCTCCGTATCCAAGGTTCTCATCGTGCACAAGGATGTGCTGGATGCCAAGGGATTGGGCGATTGCTACGGTATTGTCGGTGCTCGCGTCGTCAACAAGGATGATGTCATCAACAACATCCCCCGGCACTAACTCAAATGTCTGCCGCAGCGTTTTTGCCGCGTTGTAGGCCGGCATAACCACGACCACCTTCTTATCGGAAATCATCTTATAATTCGATCAGATAAACCTGACAACTCTAGTCCATAATACTTTATGAAAACAGTATCACCCTTCACAACAGCATTTTTCACCGTATTGGGTGCATTCCGATGAGCGATCGCCTCTCGTTTCTGCTGACTATTTCTATTCTGGCCATCGCCACACTAATCATTTATTCGCAGGTCGTGGGTCACGCTTTTGTCTGGGACACTAACCATATCTTCAGCAACGAAGCCCTTCGGTCTTTTTCATTTGATAATGTCTTCTGGATGCTCAGCCATCCGATCATTGGTAACTGGCATCCTCTAACCTGGTTATCCCACATGGCCGACTACAGTGTTTTTGGTGATGCAGCCGGGTACCATCATCTCGTCAATGTAGCGATACACCTGGCGAACAGTATTCTGGTTTTCTTTCTCATCCGGCAACTTTGTCAATGGAGGCTTGTCGGCAGTGCCGCCGCCATTGCCCTGGCTTCTGCCCTGGTGTTTGCTGTACACCCACTCCGGGTAGAATCGGTTGCCTGGGTAGCCGCCAGGAAGGACCTTCTCTATGCACTTTTTTTTCTGGTTTCCATCGGATTCTACGTCCGCTATCGAAAAGGGGAGCGCTATGCCTATATCATTTCGATCGGCGCGTTCGTTGCCGCGCTGCTTTCAAAATCAATGGCAGTAACGCTTCCCGCTGTCCTGCTCATACTTGACCTGTACCTGTCACAGGAAAACAGCTTCAAACAAAAAATCATCGACACCCTGAAACATCGACTTGTAGAGAAACTTCCCTACCTGCTGTTTTCGATTGGCATTGCTGCTGTGACTCTGGTAACGCAGAGCGAATCAATAGGTGAAGACAAGCTCACCCTGATTCAGCAATCAAAAATCGCCGCACACAATCTGCTTTTCTACATAGAAAAGCTTGTGTTGCCGCTGAATCTGTCACCTTTCTATCCTTTTCCTTTGATGGAGATTGTCGACAGTACTTCGTTCTGGCTGCCAGGCGCTGCCTTTTTTATCGGTACAACATTTGTTACGACGGTTCTTGCGTTCAGGTCTGCGCCACTACCTTTTATCTGCTGGTCGATCTACCTGGTTAGCCTGCTACCCGCATCTGGGATTGTTCACGTGGGTTCAGCGGTTTCTGCTGATCGTTATACCTACCTGCCAAATCTGTCGATTACCGTCGGCCTGATCGTGGGTATCGCCAGCCTGATTCGACGAACACCTGCCACAAGGCCCTTCGTTATTGGCCTGACCTGCTTCTGGCTTATTGGCCTAACGGCACTTTCATACCAGCAGGTAAAGTTCTGGTCTTCACCGCTGAGCATGTGGACGCATGTTCTGCGAGTAAACCCGGACACGGCCATTGCCCACCGCAATATCAGCACTGCTTATTACCGGCAGGGTCAATACACACTGGCACTTGAGCA
>JABGVY010000407.1 GCA_018645845.1 Gammaproteobacteria bacterium
GACCCAGCCCCTTCAAATAGAGACCATCCAGACGACCTGTGGCAATGTAAGCCAGATCGAGGGCGGCACTTCCGGATTGCCGCATAAAACTGTTGGCCTCGCCTAACTGTCGTTGGACCTCGATTTCGCCTTCCTGGTATCGGTCGCGACCGCCGGTCGCAATCAATGCGCCGTCAAGGTTGTCGAGCGAGCTGACACGGATGCGTTTCCCATTAAGGGTAGCACCCTGGCCTCGGCTGGCGACGAATTCTTCCTGGCGAATAGGATCTACAACGACGCCATGTTCGATCTTGCCATTGTGCAAGCAGGCAATAGAGACACAAAAGTGGGGTAATTGCCTGGTGAAATTCATCGTGCCGTCGAGGGGGTCGATGACCCACTCATACTCGAGATTCTCTTCGGTTGAGGAGCCAGACTCTTCTCCAGTGAATTTGTGGTCCGGGTATTTCTCCCGCAGGGTCTCGATGGCGATATATTCTGCTTCCCTGTCGATGTTGGTTACAAAGTCGTTGTGACCTTTTGTTGAGATATCAATCAGGTCCGGACGGTCAAAACCGCGCACGATCTGTTGCCCGGCAAGTCGGGCTGCGCGAAGTGCAATGTTGGCCATTGGTTGGATGATGGGTCCGGGTGAGTAAATGCGGTCGCGCATTTTAACAGAAACCCTGTAATATTCACGGTCTTGTTGTTACCTCCTTTTTTTGTTTTTGAAAGTAAAGTCGTTATGAATTCAGCGAATCTGTTTCCGGGTGTGAAAGTAATTCTGGTTGAAACGAGCCATCCCGGAAATATTGGCGCAGCCGCTCGTGCGATGAAGAACATGGGGCTCACCGAACTTGTTCTGGTGAATCCGCTAGATTTTCCAAACATGAAAGCCGTGTTTCGTTCTGCCAGTGCCGGAGATGTTGTTCGTGGCGCTCAGGTGGTGGAAACAGTTGAGGAAGCCATAGCGGACTGTCAGCTTGTTATTGGCACGTCTGCGAGGGAGCGTCGGATACCCTGGCCATTGCTTTCTCCGAAAGAATGCGGCGAGAAAGTTGTTACCGCATTTGAAGGTCAGCAAAAGGTAGGGCTATTGTTTGGGCGAGAGTCTCGTGGCTTGAAAAACGAAGAACTGCAGCAATGCCAGTTCCATGTGAACATTCCTACGGGTGAAGCCTATAGCTCGCTCAATCTCGCGATGGCGGTGCAGGTTATCTGCTACGAGGTGTTGCAGGCGAAGCAAGCGGGAACCAAGGAAACAGGGGGCACCAAACAGGAATGGGATTTACCTTTTGCGGATTCTGCTGCAGTAGAGTACTTCTATGACCACCTTGAAGCGACATTAATCCAGGTTGGCTTTCACGACCCGGAGAACCCCCGCCAACTGATGACTCGCCTCAGGCGTCTTTTTAACAGGGTGCGGATTGATCGGATGGAGATTAACATTCTTCGAGGATTTCTTACTGCAATCAATAAGTTAGAGAAGCCCGGCAAGCCCCGGGACCCCCAGGAAAAGGGTTAGAGCCACACGATCTAAGCAATATCGATATCAGTCTAAGCGACCTCTGGTATTCTAGCAGTACCTGACTAAAATAGTCGGCTATATAGTTGACCAAAATAGTCAGGTATTGCATACTGCGTCGCCGCGACAGGCAACGTTTGAAGTCCCTGGAAATTTTGGAAATAGCGCTCGCAGCGTTTGTTGGAATGGGGTTGCGGAGATTTTACGGCGACGGGACATAGAGGGAGATTAGATGAGATTGACAGCAAAAGGCAGGTACGCCGTCACCGCGATGCTTGATCTGGCTGTACACCAGAAGGCCGGGCCGATCAGCCTCGCAGATATTTCGCGTCGGCAGGGGATTAGCCTGTCCTACCTGGAACAACTGTTCGCCAAGCTCCGGAAGCACAATCTGGTTAGCAGCGTCCGGGGACCTGGTGGTGGTTATCAGTTGGAGCGAGACCCTGGTCAAATTTTCGTGGCGGAAATTGTCGACTCAGTTGATGAAAACGTAGACGCAACTAAATGCTCCGGGCGGGCAGATTGCCAGCATGGCGAGATGTGTCTCTCTCATCAGCTTTGGTCTGACCTGAGCAGCGAGATCCATCATTTTCTGGCTGGTATTGATCTGGCTAGTATTCTCGCGAAAAGAAATGTTAAGCAGATAGCCGCAAGGCAGGACGCTATTGAAGACGAGTTTGTACGTTTGCCCGTAGTTGCGGATTTGTAATCGGGCATATTTGAAATTGAGGTATGGAAACGAAATGAAATCACCTATTTATTTTGATTACGCAGCAACGACGCCGGTAGACCCGCGAGTTGCTCAGAAAATGAGTGAATGCCTTCTTGCAGAAGGTAAATTTGGTAATCCTGCGAGCCGGTCGCACAAGTTCGGATGGGAAGCAGAAGAGGCGGTAGAGATTGCACGGCGGCATATGGCTGACCTTTTAAACTGTGATCCGCGCGAGATCGTGTGGACATCTGGAGCAACCGAATCGGATAATCTTGCGATCAAGGGGGTTGCCCAGTTCTATAAGAGCAAAGGCAAGCATATTGTTACTTCCAAGATTGAACACAAGGCTGTACTGGATACATGCCGTCATCTGGAACGGGAAGGATTTGAGGTCACTTACCTGGAGCCCGATACCAATGGCATTATTTCTCCTGAGAGTATTGCCGCAGCGATCCGTGAAGACACAACGATTGTTAGCATTATGCACGTCAACAATGAGATTGGCGTGGTCAACGACATTGCGGCGATTGGTGAAATTACCCGCGCCGCGAAGGTTTTCTTTCATGTGGATGCTGCACAAAGTGCCGGCAAGATGGACATTGACCTGGGCGAACTCAAGGTTGACCTCATGTCATTTTCTGCGCACAAGATTTATGGCCCCAAAGGGGTAGGCGCACTGTATGTTCGCAGGAAGCCACGCGTTCGGCTTGAAGCCCAGATGCACGGTGGTGGTCACGAAAGAGGGATGCGTTCAGGTACCCTCGCGACTCATCAGTTAGTTGGTATGGGTGAAGCATTCCGAATCGCTAAAGAAGAGATGCATGAGGAAGCTGAGCGAATACTGTCTTTGCGGCAGCGTCTGTTGGACGGCTTTAATGGAATGGAGGAAGTGTATGTCTCCGGACATATAGATCATCGTGTTCCTGGCATCATTAACATCAGCTTCAATTTTGTGGAAGGTGAATCATTGATTATGTCTCTACCAGACATCGCGTTATCTTCCGGTTCCGCATGTACTTCTGCGAGTCTGGAGCCTTCCTATGTGCTCCGCGCGCTTGGTCTGAACGATGAACTTGCCCACAGCTCATTGCGGTTCTCGATCGGCCGCTTCACGACTGAGGAAGACGTTGATCAAGCGATCAGCAGTGTCAGGTCAGCCGTAGACAAACTAAGAGAATTGTCACCGCTGTGGGATATGTACAAGGACGGCGTGGATATGGAAAAAATAGAGTGGGCGGCACACTAATTAATATTTTTGAATCGAATCTATTTGGATTCTATTCATCATAGGAGAGAAAGAAAAATGGCATACAGTGACAAAGTACTGGACCACTACGAGAACCCGCGTAATGTGGGAAAAATGGACGCGGAAAGTGGAGAGGTGGGTACAGGTATGGTCGGTGCGCCGGCATGTGGTGACGTGATGCGTTTGCAGATCAAGGTTGGCGACGACGGCGTGATTCAGGATGCCAAATTCAAGACGTATGGCTGTGGTAGCGCTATTGCTTCCAGTTCGCTGCTGACCGAATGGGTTAAGGGGCGAACGCTGAATGAGGCAGAAGGCATCAAGAATACAGAGATTGCTGAAGAGTTGGCGCTACCCCCTGTAAAAATACATTGTTCGGTGCTGGCAGAAGATGCGATAAAGGCAGCCATTCAGGACTACCGCTCAAAACATGTCGGTGACGAAGAATCATCGGTGGCAGCCGCGGGATAAGAATATGGGTATTAGCCTGACAGAAAAGGCGGCGGAACACGTCGCTGACTATCTGGCCTCAAGAGGCAAGGGCGTTGGGATTCGCGTCGCTGTGAAGACCACCGGATGCTCGGGCTTAATGTATGTAATGGAACCGGTCGATGAAATTTTACCGGAAGACCTCAGATTCTCTTCGCAGGGCGTTGACGTGTTTGTGGACCCTAAGTCACTGGTGTACATCGATGGCACGCAAATGGATTATGTGAAGCAGGGCCTCAATGAAGGGTTTGAATTTAAGAATCCAAACGTTCAGGGCGAGTGTGGCTGTGGTGAGAGCTTCACTGTCTAACTTGAAGGGTCTGGTGTGAAGCCAGGCGTCCTTACTAATCGTGAATTTCAACAAAAATTATTTCGAGATATTCGACCTGCCGGTTGATTACGCCGTGGATCTGAAGCTTCTCGACGACCGCTTTCTGGACTTGCAGAAACAAGTTCATCCGGATCGTTTTGCCGCTGGAACGGATCACGAAAAGCGGTTGGCCATGCAGTGGGCGACTCTGGTAAACACGGCGAATGAAACGCTTCGGGCATCGTTGCCCCGCGCGATTTATTTATTGGGGCTGCGAGGAGTAGAGCTGGAAACTAACCCGACTTTGCCACCAGGGTTCCTGATGGAGCAGATTGATCTCAGGGAGCAACTCGAATCTATTGAAGAAGGTGATGGTAATCTCGAAGAGCTTGATTCGTTTCGGCGAAAAATGCAGCAGGAGATCAACGAGGTGCAGGCAGAATTTAAAGAAGCATTGGATGAAGACATAGATAAGGCAGAGCGGTTGGTATACCAGCTTCAGTTCCTGTCCAAGTTGATGACTTCAGCGAACCGCCTTGAGGAAAAGTTGTTAGATTATTAGCGCGTCGCTGAAGCAAAGTAATTGAGATATAGATGGCACTATTACAAATCACTGAACCGGGCCAGGCGGTCGATCCCCACCAGCGTAAACGAGCTGCGGGAATAGACCTGGGTACGACTAATTCGTTGATTGCGAGTGTTCGCGCGGGTGTTGCTGAAACGCTTGCCGATGAGCAGGGCAGGCATATGCTACCTTCAGTTGTGCGCTATACGTCCAGCGGGATAGTTGTTGGTGACGAAGCATTGGCTGAAGCTGTGAATGATTCCATGAACACCGTCGTGTCCGTTAAAAGACTGATGGGTCGCGGCCTTAAAGATATAACGACCCTGGGTGACCAGCTTCCTTATAGGTTTTCTGCGTCTGAAAGTGGAATGCCGCGAATAGAGACCGTCAGCGGAAATGTGACTCCGGTTGAGGTCTCTGCAGAAATCCTTCGTTCCCTGGTAGATCGGGCGAGCGCTACACTGGCGGGCGACCTGGATGGCGTTGTTATTACGGTGCCAGCCTATTTTGATGATGCCCAAAGGCAGGCCACAAAAGATGCGGCGCGGCTCGCCGGTGTCAACATATTAAGATTGTTGAATGAACCCACTGCTGCTGCGATAGCCTATGGCCTTGATTCCGGCGGTGAAGGCGTGATTGCTATCTACGACCTGGGCGGAGGAACTTTCGATATCTCGTTGCTAAGGCTCCGTAAAGGGGTCTTCGAGGTGCTGGCAACTGGCGGGAATTCGGCGCTTGGGGGTGATGATTTCGACCGGGCGATAGCCGCCTGGATAGTTGAGCAGTCCGGATATGCGAAACCGCTGGCAAGTGAACAGTTACGTGGATTGTTGATGGCATCCAGATCGATCAAGGAAGGTCTGACCGACAACCCCAGGATCGACATAGATTTTGATCGTGATGGTGTGCAGTTCAAGGGAACGCTGGATCGAGCCACTTTCGATGACCTGGTGGCGCCTTTGATTGATGCGTCAATTAAAGCATGCCTGCGAGCCGTAAGAGATGCTGGGATCGAGCTCGGTGAGATTCATAATGTTGTCTTGGTGGGTGGCTCTACCCGAGTCCCTCAGGTCATCGATAAGGTTGCGGAGTATTTCGGTAAGGCGCCGCTTAATACCGTGGATCCTGACAAAGTAGTTGCCGTCGGTGCAGCCGTTCAGGCGAATGTTCTTGTTGGCAATAAGCCTGATGATGAGATGCTGCTGTTGGACGTATTGCCACTTTCTCTGGGTCTGGAGACGGTAGGAGGTCTGGCAGAAAAGGTAATTTCGCGAAATACCGCGATACCCGCTGTGCGGGCTCAGGAATTCACGACCTACAAAGATGGCCAGACTGCAATGCTCATCCATGTGTTGCAGGGTGAGCGCGAGCTGGTAACGGATTGTCGATCATTGGCGCGATTTGAGCTAACCGGGATTCCTCCGATGGTGGCAGGTGCAGCGAAAATTGAAGTGATGTTTAACGTCGATGCCGATGGCCTGCTTTCTGTTTCGGCGCGTGAAACCAGCACTGGCACTCAAGCTGGTATAGAGGTTAAGCCTTCCTATGGCCTGACGGATGAAGAAATCACGTCGATGTTACAAGCATCTTTTGAGCATGCTACGAAAGATGCGGACCAGAGATCGTTGATGGAGGCGAGAGTAGAGTCTGGCCGGGTGATTGAAGCGCTAGGCAACGCGCTGGCAGAAGATGGTGTGGCGTTGCTAAAGAAAAGTGATATCCAGGCATTGCAACAGGCGATCGAGGAGCTTGGTCGCGTCTCGGAAGGTGAAGATCACCTTGCGATCAGTGAAGGAACAGAATTATTGGGTCGAGCAAGCGAGGAGTTCGCTTCCCTGAGAATGGATGCGGCGGTCCGCAAGGCGCTTGCCGGCAGGAATATAGCAGAAGTCGATAAAGAGGTTTGATCAGGAAATTACTATGCCCCAACTAATATTCCTACCACATGAAGAACGTTGCCCTGAAGGAGCAGTGATAGTAGCCAGTAAGGGTGACAACCTGATAGAAGTCGCGATGGAAAATGGGATTGATATCGAGCATGCCTGCGAAATGGCATGCGCCTGCACTACCTGTCATGTGGTTGTCCGTGAAGGTTTCGATTCATTGGAAGAATCCGACGAGTTGGAAGACGACCTGCTGGATAAAGCCTGGGGCTTGGAGCCTGATTCGAGATTGTCATGCCAGGTGTCAGTTGGTGATGAGGATCTGGTGATTGAGATACCCAAGTACACTATCAACCAGGTTTCGGAAAACCACTAAAAAGGAGACCTCGATGAAATGGACTGATGTTAATGACATCGCTATTGAATTGGTTGATGCGCACCCGGATGTGGATCCGCTCGGTGTTCGGTTTACGGATCTGCGGGAATGGGTGATGGGGTTGGCCGGGTTTGACGATGACCCTGAACATTGCGGTGAAAAGATTCTTGAAGCCATACAAATGGCTTGGCTTGATGAAATAGATTAAGCGTAATGGAATACCGGTCAAGCGAGGCCCGGCGCGGCGACCGAGGGTTGCCAGTAAAAGCTACGTTTTACCTGTCACACGCGTATAATGCGCCGAAAAATTCAACCTAACTTTATGGAGTAATAGCATGGCGATGGAGAGAACATTCTCAATCATCAAACCCGATGCGGTAGCAAAGGATGTCATTGGGGAAATTGTTTCCCGTTTTGAAAAAGCAGGACTGCGTATTGTCGCGTCACGCATGGAACACCTGACGGTTGATAAAGCGAAGGGTTTTTATGCGGAACATGATGGCAAGGGGTTCTTTCAGGATCTGGTCAATTACATGAGCTCGGGACCGGTAATTGTGCAGGTACTGGAAGGGGAAGGTGCAATAGCGCTGAACCGTCAGTTGATGGGCGCGACTAACCCGGCAGATGCTGATGCAGGTACCATTCGGGCAGATTTTGCTGAATCGATTGAGGCAAACGCGGTCCATGGGTCGGATTCGCCAGAATCAGCTGCGCGCGAGATCAGCTACTTTTTTGAGCAAGGCCAACTTTGTAATCGATAACCAGAGTTAAAATAAACGATGAGTGAGCAGCCCCGCCAAGATGCTAACTACCTGGCTTATACCCAGGAAGATTGGCGTGCGCTGCTCCTGAGCCTTGGCGAGAAGCCGTTTCACGTCGGCCAGATCATGAAATGGATCCATCATCGGTTCGTTGGCGATTTTGCCGAGATGACTGATATCAGCAAGTCATTACGAGAGTATCTGGCTCTAAATGGCAATGTGGCTGAGCCAGAGGTCCACGAGCAATTTGTGTCTAACGACGGCACGCGCAAGTGGTTAATTAAATCTGCTTCTGGAAGCCTGTTTGAGACGGTGTTCATACCAGAGGACACGCGAGGTACCTTGTGTGTGTCCTCACAAGTTGGTTGCGCCCTGGATTGTAGTTTTTGTTCCACAGGAAAACAGGGTTTTAACAGTAACCTGACGACAGCGGAAATCATTGGTCAGCTTCGGATCGCCATGCGAAAGCTTGCGGAAGTCTATCCGGACCGAAGCCGAACCGTGACCAATGTAGTGATGATGGGGATGGGCGAACCACTACTGAATTTTGACAATGTCCTGCCTGCGGTTGGACTTATGATGGATGATCTTGGTTACGGTATATCGAAACGGAAGGTGACGGTATCTACGGCGGGCGTGGTTCCCGGGATCGAGCGAATGATCGAGACTACCGATGCATCCCTGGCAATTTCCCTGCATGCGCCTAATGACGAACTCAGGGATCAGCTTGTACCAATTAACCGGAAGTATCCGATTGCAACATTGCTTGAAGTTTGCTCCCGTTATGCGAAGAACCTGGGTAATAAAAGAACGATCACCGTAGAATACACGGTGATCGATGGTATAAACGACCAACCCGAGCATGCCAGGCAACTCTCTCACCTACTGGTGGGGTTTCCGTGTAAGATCAATTTGATTCCATTCAATCCATTTGCTGGGACAGGGTACAAGCGACCTTCCATGATGGCAGTCAGAAAATTCCAGGAAAGATTGGTTAGCGACGGTTATTCAGTAACTGTTCGGACAACCCGTGGTGACGATATTAATGCCGCGTGCGGCCAGCTGGTGGGTCAGGTCGCTGACAAGACCCGGCGGCAGGAAAAATACAAAAAAATAGCAGCGGGTGAAATAGCATGACACGAATTGTGCTGTTGTTGTTGGCGCTGTTGGTGTCGTCTTGCCAGTCTATAAAGACCCCTAACGGTGAATCTACCGATAATGGAACCGCAGAGCTGGTGCAAAGGCACTTGGATCTGGCGGTAGGTTACCTGCGAAATCGCGACTACCAGCGGGCGAAGGAAAAGCTGGCTAAGGCACTCGACATAGACCCCAAGAATGCGGATGTACATGCGACATATGGATTAGTCTTCCAGTTGGAAGGTGAAACCGATATCGCTGAGGAGTATTTCAAGAAGGCGGTCAAGTATGGTCCTCAATCTGCGCAGATACGAAACAGTTACGGTGCATTTCTGTTTTCCGAGAAACGCTTTCAGGAGGCAGTAGAGCAACTGTCAAAAGCCAGTGAGGACCGGTTTTATCCCAATCGTCCCATGGTCTTTGAAAATCTTGGGGTAGCCTACAATCGCATCCGGGAACCTGAAAAGGCTGAATATGCGTTTATGCGGGCAACCCAGTTAAACCCCCAGCAGCCGCGCGCGTTGATTGAATTGGGAGATATCCGGTTCGGTGAGCGAAATTATGTCGAATCCAGAGATTACTACAGTCGCTATACCGAGGTGGGGCCTTCGACGGCGAAATCCCTGTGGCTTTGTGTCAGATTGGGCAGAATCTTCCAGGATAACAATCAGGAAGCTAGCTGTAGTGAGGCGCTTGAAGGGATATTTCCGGGCAGTGAAGAGTATCAGCAATATAAAGAGTCAATATAAATGTCGGTTGATCAACCCCTGGAACTGGAATCGCCTGCAGCAGTAAAAAGACCCTCAGAGTTGCTGGCCGAAGCGCGACAGCGATTGGGCCTTTCGCAAAAAGAAGTTGCCGACAAACTGTATCTGACAACTTCCTACATCAAATACATCGATGCGGGGGAGTTCAGCAGCTTACCGAAACCGGCTTTTATCAAGGGCTATCTGAGAACCTATGCGCGCGTGGTAGGTTTGTCGGGCGACGAAATAGTTGCTCTGTACGATGCAGAACTGCAGATTGCAGAGCCAATTCCGGAAATCAGGGGGGTAACAGAGGAGGAAGTAGGCACTGCCAGCATCACAGGTCCGGTTTTGCAAACTGGTTTGATTAGCCTTGCTGGACTCGCGCTGGTGGTTACTGTCATTTGGTGGATAGTTGTCGATCCAGAGGAAGAAACACCGCTGAGCATTGTTCAACCGGGTGTTTCGCAACCGGCAACGCAGGATTCTTCTATAGCTGCCTTTGATTTCGAGCTAACACCGGAGGGAAGCACGACGGTGCAATCAGAACAGGTATCTCAAGCGCTGGTGGTACCAGACCAGGCAGGGTTAGAGTCGCAGGTTGCAATGACAGGAACATTGCCGGCGATTGATACGGTGGAGAACGAGCTGGCTGAAACAATAGCTGAAAACCGGGAAGTGCCAGCAATACGGGTGACTGAGGCTTCAATTCAGGAAGCCGTGACCGAACAGTTCAGTCCAGAACTATCCACCACAGCACCATCAGCCTCAGCACCATCAGCCTTAGCACCATCAGCCTTAGCACCATCAGCCTTAGCACCATCAGCCTTAGCACCATCCTCCTCGGGACCATCCACCGGAGAACTATCCACCGGAGAAGAAGCCGGGCCGGGCGTCGTTGCGGTTCCGGATTCGGTAAAGTTCGAGCGTACGACAGATGGAACGCGAAGCTTCATTACGGTGGATGCCAACGGATTTGACCAGCTGGAGCTGTCATTTACGGATGAATGCTGGGTCGAAATTGCAGACAACCAGTTCGGTTTGATCTACAACGATCTGAATCAGGTGAATGATGTCCTGACGATATACGGCACTGCGCCTTTTAAGGTGCTATTGGGGAAGGCAACGGGCGTCGAGATGATTTACAATGGCCGCCCATTTGGGCTTGAGCCCTTTATTAGCAAAGATCGAACCGCAAAACTGACCGTACCAAACTAGATACGTATCAAAGAAGGTTCATCTCTAAACCTACAGAAACCATGAAAATTCAAGCAGTCAGAGGCATGCAGGACTTATTGCCTGCACAAAAGAAGATCTCCCGAACGATAGAAGATGTCGTACGGGAAGTGCTTGCGGCCTATGGTTACCGGGAAATAGGCCTGCCGCAGTTGGAACAGACTGAATTGTTTAAGAGGGTTGTTGGTGAAAACACCGATATCGTTGAAAAAGAGATGTACACTTTTGACGATCGAAACGGCGAAAGCCTTACCCTCAGGCCCGAGGGGACGGCCGGGTGTGTGCGTTTTGCCGAGCAGAATGGTCTTCTCTTTAACCAGGTACAAAGGCTCTGGTATAGCGGCGCAATGTTTCGTTACGAGAGGCCACAAAAAGGCCGTTACAGGCAGTTCGACCAGATTGGGGCAGAGTGCTTCGGCATGCCAGGCCCAGATGTGGATGCAGAACTTCTGCTCATGAATGCCAGAATCTGGCGAAAGCTCGGGCTGGATGGGGACATCAGACTAGAGCTTAATTCGCTGGGCAATCCCGATGCCCGCGCAAAGTTCAAAGGGGAGTTGGCTGGCTACCTGCAAGCTTACGAACAGGACCTCGATGAGGATAGCCAACGCCGCCTGACGACTAATCCACTGCGTATACTGGATAGCAAGTCTTCAAAGACGCAGGAAATATTGCGGGACGCCCCCGTTTTGTCGGATTATATGGATAATGAATCTAAGCAGCATTTTGAAGGTTTACAGGGTCTGCTTGACGATAATGGTATAGCCTACAAGGTTAATCCAAATATCGTCCGTGGACTCGACTACTATAACAAGACAGTATTTGAATGGATTACGACGACCCTAGGCTCACAGGGAACTGTTTGCGGCGGCGGGCGATACGACGGTCTGGTTGAACAATTAGGTGGTAAGCCTTCGCCGGGCATCGGGTTTGCCATGGGGCTTGATCGATTGTCCCTGATGTTGGCTGAAAAAATGGAATCATCGAAGGACGCTGATGTCTATGTTGTATCTCAGGGCGATGCCGCACGTGCAACCGGCCTGCGACTGGCTGAATTAATCAGGGATCAACTGCCAGGGAAAAAGGTGATCGTTCATTGCGGTGACGGCAAGTTTAAGTCGCAAATGAAAAAGGCGGATGCCTCTGGCGCCGACCTTGCCCTTGTTCTGGGTGAGGACGAAGTGGCTGCAGGTACCGTCAGCATTAAAGCATTGAGAGAAGGTGGCGAGCAGTCAACTATTTCACAAGAGACATTGGCGCAGTATTGCCTCGACTACTTTAGCAAGGAGAACTAGGTTGGTTGAATCTGATGAAGAGCAATTAGAGGTACTGAAGGAATGGTGGAATGAGAATGGCACCTCCCTGGTGATTACGGTTGTGGTGACCATTGGTGTTATCTTTGGCTATCGCGGCTGGGAGGAAAACGTCATCCAGACAGGTGAGGCGGCTTCTGCTGTTTACGAAGATCTAGTGATTGCGACCAACAACATTGCGGCTAACGCTTCCGATGACGCGGTACGAATCACAGCAGTAAGCCTTGCGGAGACGCTTAAGACAGACCACGGGGATACGACTTATGCCGTTTTTGCGGCAATGAGACTCGCGAAAGTTGCGGTTGCGCAAAATGACCTTGATATGGCCTCGGAAGAACTGCGATGGGCGCTCGACAACGTGTCAGAAAAGCACCTGGAGACCACCATCAGGATTCGGTTATCTCGTGTCCATTTGGGGCTGGAAGATCCTGCCTCGGCGATGGCATTGCTGGTTGATCATCAGCCGGCGTCTGGTCAGGTTGCTTCAGTTGAAGAAGCGAAAGGCGATATTTTTCATTCTCAGGGAGACCTGGGGCAGGCTCGACAGGCTTACCAGAAGGCGCTTGTGAACTTGAGCGACAAGATCGAAAAGCCGATTCTAGAACTTAAGCTCTCTGATCTTCCGCTCTCGGCGAATGCGACTGAGGAGCGAATGCTGGAACCGGCGATAATTGAGGAAGTAGAAGAGGGTGACGACGCATGATTAACAGTCGCCAGATGCGTCTCCTTATCTGGTCTCTGGCGTTGTCAGCGATGTCAGGTTGTAGCTGGTTTGGGGGTGACGACGAGCCGGAAGAGATCAAACCCAACCCTTTGCCAGGATTCAATCAAGAAGTACGACTGGAGGTACTCTGGAATCAGAAAATCGGCGGTGGTTCGGGTGACCGAGCGATCAGGCTGAGACCAGCGATCTTTGCCGGGAGAGTTTTTGCGGCTTCTGCCGACGGTAAAATCAAGGCGCTGACAACGGATAAGGGCCGGATCATCTGGGAAGCAGAGGTAAAGGACTTTTACACCAAGGAAGAGCTTTCCTTTGGTTTCTCGAAAGACCTTGATGTCATTACCGGCGGCGTGGGTGCGGGCGGCGATCTTGTGGTGGTAGGTACAGGGTCCGGGGAAATTTTGGCACTGAATCAGAGTGATGGGAGCCTGGCGTGGAAATCCCGCGTTGCCAGCGAAGTATTATCCCAGCCCCAGATTGATGATGACCTGGTTGTGGTGCAAAGCATCGATGGCAAAGTTGCGGCATACGATGCCATAGACGGTTCAAGGAAATGGGTTTACACGACGAACATTCCGTCACTGACACTAAGAGGTACGGCGACACCCATCATCTCAGATGATGTCATTTTGGTCGGATTCTCAAGCGGCAGGGTGACGCTCCTAGATAGAGAGACCGGGTTTCCCGGGCTTGATCAGCGGGTTGGTGTGGCCCAGGGAGATTCTGATCTTGAACGACTCGTGGATATTGACGGCGCTATGGTAATGGAGAACGGACGTTTGTATGCAGTCAGTTTCCAGGGAAGAATCATAGGTATTGATATAGCCGCCGGAAGAATTCTTTGGTCAGAAGAAGCGTCCAGCGTGTCAGGTCTCGGGACAGGTTTTGGAAATGTTTATCTAGCGAGTAGCGATAGCCAGATCAGCGCATACAATGCGGATAATGGTCGTGAGGTCTGGCGAGTTGATGCTTTGTTGCATCGTGATATCACTGCGCCAGTCACATTGGGGAGCTACCTAGCATTTACAGACTTTGAAGGTTACCTTCATCTGATGGCACAGTCTGATGGCCGATTTGTCGGGCGTCGCAAAATCGATGGAAGTGGTGTCAGATCGGGCATTGTAGTGGAAGGCGATCGTCTGTATGCCATGGGTAATAAGGGCAGCCTTTTCGTTCTGGATATTCGATAGGCCAACATTATGCTACCTGTTATTGCGCTGGTAGGCCGACCGAATGTCGGTAAATCAACATTGTTCAATAGATTAACCCGCACTCGGGACGCCCTGGTAGCCAGCTTCCCCGGGCTTACTCGTGACCGACAGTACGGTAAGGGCGCAATGGGTGACTTCGACTATATAGTCGTTGATACCGGGGGCCTTTCCGGTGACGCAAATGGGATTGATGTGCCTATGGCGGATCAGGCCAAACAGGCGATTACCGAAGCTGATCTGGTGTTATTCCTGGTAGATGCAAAAGATGGCCGAGCAGCCGGGGATGAAAATATCGCCGAGATGCTGCGCCAGAACGAGATTCCGACGCTGCTGGTTGCCAACAAAATTGATGGTCAGAACGCTGATTTTGTAGCGGCAGAGTTTTATGCGCTGGGTATCGGCCAACCGAACTTTATTTCGGCAAGTAATGGCATCGGTGTTGGGCAACTCCTTGACGAAGAAGTTAAACCAAGACTTCAAGTTGAGGATGATGAGACCCCGAGTGAAGAAGCAGCTGGGATTAAGATAGCTGTAGTTGGCCGTCCTAATGTCGGTAAATCCACGCTGGTCAACCGGTTGCTCGGTGAAGACAGGGTTGTCGTTTATGATGAAGCCGGCACTACCAGAGACAGTATCTACATCCCTTATGAGCGTGAAGGAAAACCCTACACGATTATCGATACGGCAGGTGTCAGGCGAAGGGGCAAGGTTACCGAAAAGATAGAAACATTCTCGATTATCAAAACTCTCGAGGCGATTTCGGATGCGAATGTTGTCATTTTAATGGTTGATGCCCGAGAGGGTATCGTAGACCAGGACCTTCACTTGCTTGGCCATGTGCTGGATGCCGGTCGAGCATTGGTCATTGCCATCAATAAATGGGATGGAACGGATCAGGATCAGAAAGACCAGGTTCGATCTGAATTGGATCGGCGCCTTACCTTTGTTGATTTCGCGAAGATGCATTTTATTTCGGCACTTCACGGAAGCGGAGTGGGACATTTGTATGATTCGATCCACCAGGCCTATGCCTCTGCGACGTTGAAAGTTCCTACTTCAAGGCTAAATGAGATTCTCGAGCGTGCGATCTTCAACCATCAACCGCCGCTGGTAAATGGTCGCCGCATTAAACTCCGCTATGCGCACCTCGGTGGTAATAACCCGCCAATTATTATCGTGCACGGGAACCAGACCGAAAAAGTCCCGGAAGCCTATAAGCGGTATCTAGAGCACCAGTTTGTTGATGCGCTAAAGTTGAAAGGAACGCCTCTTCGAATGGAGTTTCGAACAGCTGATAATCCGTTTAAAGGCCGGAAGAACAAGCTTACTGACCGACAGGTTGATAGCCGTAGGCGGATGAATGCTCAGGCCCAGAACAGCAAGAAGAAAGGCAAAAAGAAAAGTTAGGGTGTGGTTTCCTGATTCAGGAACAAGGCAGGGTTGACGCGGGCGTTGTTCAAGCTGACACTCCAGTGAAGGTGCGCGCCGGTAACACGGCCGGTCATACCTACATCGCCAAGATATTGCCCCTTATCGACTCTCTGTCCTACCTTTACGCTAATGCTACTCATGTGGCAGTACATGGTGATCAGTCCCTGGCCGTGATCAACCAATACAGTATTGCCATTGAAGAAGTAATCGCCTGTGGCGACAATCTTTCCTGGAGCAGGAGAGATTATGGGGGTGCCCTCGCGGGCCGCAATATCCATACCACTGTGAGGGCTTCGGGGCTGGTCGTTTAGTATTCTTCTTAAGCCAAAGGGACTCGACACAATGCCTTGTGTTGGTAAATCAAAGTCTGTGTCGGCCCGGTCAACCTGACTGAAATGGTTAAACACGGCATCCATTTCTTTGCGCTCGCGGGTGATTCGTTCCATGTCCTGCGCGTAGGGATTCACTTTGCGATTGTTCTTTATGGTTAAACGTTGTTCTTCGTATTGTTTTTCATTCACCTTGAAGCGGACCCGGCCTTCCGCCGTGTCCAGGTGCAAAGAGCCTGGTGAACGGGAAAGGGGTATGCCAACGATGGCGATATAGCCTTCTGCCGATTCATTGACCATCACCCGTCGACCATTAAACATCACATTTTTGTCTGTGGTTAACGGGACCAGCGCGATGCCGCCGGGCACCGAATCGTGTTCCGGCAGGCCCAGTGCACATTGGCTTATCATCAACAAAGTCAAAGCCAGGCACTTCACTCGACAATCTTTATTCATCACTAGTGGTCGATACCTCAATGGTTTGTACTTTCGCGGTAACGGCGCCGCTTTTCAGCCGCGCGCGAATGTGGTCACCCGGCTGTAGATCCTGTGAGCTGGTGACAATGTGTTTATCTGTCTCTGATGAGACAATGGCGTAACCCCGTTGCAATGTGGCGAGCGGGCTGAGCGTGTCTAGCCTCACCGTGAGGTTTACTAGTTGATCTGAGCGAGCCCTTATCGCAGATTGAGAGCGCTCAATAAGTTTTTCCTTCAGGTATCCAAGTTTTATTCTGTTTGCGTCGATGGTGGTTTGCGGGGATGTGAGTCTGTGCCGTTCCACCCGAGATCGTTGCCTCTCCAACTGATTGTCGATGGTGCTGATCAGTCGACGCTCCAGTTCATCCAGACGCTGTGCCAGTTCTTCCAGATGAGCGCGTGGATGGCGTAGTCTTTTCTGAAGGTACATAATTTCTTTTGCACTATCAGTGAACCGCTGGTGCATCAATTGCCTCAGGCGCCGGGTGATCACATTGAAGCTATCTAGCAGAACATCGCCGTCCGGGGTGATCAGTTCAGCGGCGGCCGAAGGCGTGGGTGCCCTGAGGTCTGCAACAAAATCTGCGATTGAAAAATCTGATTCGTGACCCACCGCGGACACCACGGGCAGGCGGCTCGACGCAATGGCGCGGGCAACGGGTTCAGTATTAAACGACCAGAGGTCTTCAAGAGAGCCACCCCCGCGAGTGAGTAGGATCAGGTCGAGTGGGGCTGTCTCGCGTTCGTCGGAAAGACGGTTAGCCCTTTGCAGCGCGGCGACTATTTGCGGAGCTGATTGATCTCCCTGCACCTGAACCGGCAGGATACTGATTTGAATAGCAGGGAAACGGCGCTGCATCACCGAGATAATGTCGCGGACAGCGGCACCGGTAGGCGAGGTGATGATCGCAATATGTTCGGGCAAGCCTGGCAGAGGCTTCTTTCTAGCTTCATCAAACAGCCCTTCAGTTTGCAGCGAGGCCTTTAACTTCTCGAATGCACGGCGCAGGGCGCCGTCCCCCGAGTCTTCGAGAAACTCTGCGATCATTTGGAACTCACCGCGGCCCTCGTAAAGGCTGATGCGGCCGCGAACGACAATCTGTTGGCCATTGCGCGGTTTAAATCGAACCATGTGGTTGCGGTTCTTGAAC
>JABGVY010000420.1 GCA_018645845.1 Gammaproteobacteria bacterium
AAGCCAACTCACGGTATCAGGGTCATTGTTTTCTTCATCACGAGGTTGTTCTTCAAAATACTTATTGGCCCCAATAGGGAAGAATACCATTGTCGAAAGTTCAACCGATTCAAGATACAAATCGCCGTCAATAAACGCATCGGTGAAGAGCCGATCGTTTGCCCCGGTCATCAGGAAGTCATTAAAGCCATCGCCCTCCATCTGTTCCCGTAGGGCGGTACGAAGTGCATCTTCACCACCTGTCTGAACAGACACGATTTGTTCCATACTGGGAAGTTTATTCGCGATAATGATCGTACCGCGGCGCAAAGTTTCCTCAGGAGACGCTATAGAAACCCCCTGCCAGAAGTCACCCAGGGATCCGGAGTTGGTATCATCGATATTGCCGCCAATCAGACCAAGAAATGCCACCAAATTATCGTAAGCGTCGGACTCGACATCCAGTTGCTGGTTGCCGCCATGGCCAACGCCTCTTACTTTTTCCAGTATGTTGTTGGCATTATCATCATCGTCGTCAATGTATGACTGCAGTAAGTTAAAGTTAGTGGTTTCATGGCCGGCTGTGCTGCTGGGCAGGTAGACAAGCGCCGACGTCCGGGCAATACCGTCTTCAACGTGACATTCCAGACACACTCCTTGCACCACCTGATCTGATAGGTTGCTGTTGAAGAACTCCTGGCCGGTCACTTCGCTGGTGTTACCGGAATTTTCAAAACAGGAAAAATTAAAAAACGTCTCGCCATTAACCAAATTCAGGTTCAAAAGACGCAGCTCTGTAGCTTCTTCTCCGGTGACCACCAGGCTCGCTTCGCCCGTCCAGGTTTCTCCAAACAGGTTTTCAAAATCGTTGCGGTTAAGGAATGTTTGCTGCTTGGCATCCAGCGAATCAAATAACTGTGTGTTGGCCGTACCAATCACATTGCCGTTCAGGTCGTACAAGGTTCCCCGGACATCCGAGATAGCACTGTCCCCCTGATTAATAAAACGAACGTAGGTCATGTCAAATGAATCCGACCCCTCCACGTTGTGGATAGCGCCTTCGGACACACAGTTGGTATTAGAAATAAGGCCACTTGGGCTGGTCAGGCGAATCATCAGTTCGATATTGTTTTCACTGGCGACTTCCAGCATCGCTGGCCCAGACCAGGCGTCGGCCCCGAGTGCGGTCTCAAAATCAGTGGCGCTGAGAACCTCTCTCGCACCAGGCGCGATGGCAGCGCTTAAGGCCACATCACTATTGCCCTGTTGGGCCCCAGTACCTGCATATAAGGTACCGGTGACGGTAACCGTGTCGTTACCGGTATTAATGATGTGAGTCTCGCTAACATTAGCGCTATTGGAGTTTGTGATGAGGTAGACACGATTGGTGTCTTCGTTTTCAAAGCAGCTAAAATTAAAAAACGTTTCCGAGTTAACAAAATTCAGGTTTAGCAAACGTAGGTTGGGCCTGGGTATGGCGGTTTGTAAACTGGCGGTGCCGTTCCATTCTGCGCCGATCAGCGCACTGAGATCATTCCGGTTGAGCCATATCTGTTGTTTAGCACCCAGACTGCTAGATAACACGACATTACCGGTGCCAACGGTATTGCCGCTGGCGTCGGTTATCGTGCCACGAATATTGGTCAGCGCAGTGTCACCAATATTGATCAACCGGATATACGTCAGGTTATCGGAATCGAAGCCTTCAAGGTTGTGGACCCGATCTTGCCTGACACAGTTCGTGTTGGAGATAAGGCCGCTTGGGCTTTGCAGCTTACTCATCAGATCAAAGCGTGCAGAGCCATTGACTTCCAGCATGGCGGGCCCAGACCAGGTGTCGACACCCATGATGGTTTCGAGTTCTGCTGAGGTAATCTTTAAGCGACCTCGACTTGGAACCGTCGCGCTGTGCAAGACAGTCTCTGTTAACCCCAACTGCTCGCCAGCACCGTTGTAAAGTGTCCCCGTAAACTGCTGTGGATTATCCGAAGAATTAATAATATGTAGTGTTGTGAGGTTAGCACTCGTTGACCGGGTCATCAGGTAAGCGCGCGCTTTGGTCATGTTGTCGGGATCGGCATTGTCGCCCACGCCGTCGCCATCGGTATCGACCGA
>JABGVY010000113.1 GCA_018645845.1 Gammaproteobacteria bacterium
CATAGCTTTCTACGAGGTGAATAATGAACAAGCCCTATAAAACTGCAACCAACATCGGCGCGCGTTTCCTTTTTACCGTAGGTGTGGCGAGTGTCGCATTGTCGTTGCTTTTCACCAACGCTATGGCCGAGCCTGCGCGTCCGGGTGCAATCCAGCCAGCAGCGCATGCCAACCAGAAGCCAATCAACCATTTGCCGAATCCTTATGAAACTCAGCGTAATTTTGGCACTTTGCCAGACGGTCGTAGCTGGGGATCAGTTAGTGCGGTTAATATTGATATCGATGGCATTCATGTTTGGGCAGGTGATCGCTGCGGTACAAATTCCTGTGCGACTTCCAAAGTAGATCCAATGGTTAAACTGGATCCGGACGGCAACGTTGTCCAGAGCTTTGGCGCCGGTCAGATAATCTGGCCCCACGGGATAGATATCGATAGTGAAGGTAATATTTGGGTGGCCGATGCGCGCGCTGCGAATGCCCGCGAACTCGCAGAGAATCCCTCAGCAGCCGGCAAGGGGCATGTCGTGTTGAAATTCAGTCCACAGGGTGAACTTTTGATGACGCTGGGAACGCCGGGCGAAACGGGAGATCCGCCCACCCATTTCGATGCGCCCAATGATGTGCTGATTGCACCGAATGGAACTATTTATGTAGGTGACACACACGGTGCTCAATATCAGAACGAGGCAGGTCCAACGGCGAAGAGTCGTATCTCAATGTTTGAGCCAGACGGCACCTTCATCAAGAGCTTCGGAGAGTTCGGTTTTGAGGATGGACAGTTTCGCTCGCCTCACTCGCTAGCGATGGATTCGCAGGGTCGACTATTTGTCGCGGACCGTGGGAATAGTCGTATTCAAATTTTCACTCAAGACGGAGAGCATCTCGATACTTGGTATCAGTTCAGCCGCATTAGCGGTCTGTTTATCGATCCCAAAACCGACATGCTGTACGCCATCGATTCTGAGTCAGATGAAAATTACAATCCCGGTTGGCAGAAGGGGCTGCGTGTCGGAAATGCGCGTACCGGAGAAGTGCTTTACTATGTGAGGGCACATGATTCCAAGCGCGGGTCCGGTATGGGTGGCCTTGGCTCCATGGGAGAGGGTGTTACGGTTGATCGTAAAGGCGTTGTTTATGCCGGAGAGGTTGGACCGATCCAAGGCATGACTAAGTTCATCCCAAGGTTAATTCCTTAATGTGAACAGATTTCGTCTTAAGGTTTTTTGCAAACGGGCACCGATTTATGCCACGACGTGCCGACAACTCCGTCAGCAAGATGTGATGACGTCAGTTCGTTTGACGATGATCCGGTGACTCTCAGCTGAGTAAGCTGCGCAAAACTTGAGACCCACCCCAACTTCCAGTCGGCACGCGCGCCAACGAAAGGGATGCACTAAAATTCTTTGATGGTTTCATAATGCACGCGTGGATCAATCAAGCCATAATGAAATGAAGCAACCAAACTAAACGGGTTTTAACTGTGAAGACATCTTCGCCGGGAGGCCAACCCAACATTGTGTTTGCTTTTGCAGATGACTGGGGCCGATACGCTAGTGCATACGCAAAACACCAACCCACGGGCGGGCTTAACGAACTCATCCAAACACCCCACTTTGACCGAGTCGCTGCCGAAGGTGCGCTTTTTCTGAACGCTTTGGTACCCGCACCATCATGCACGCCTTGCCGCAGTTCTATACTAGCCGGTCAGTACTTCTGGCAAACGGGGTTAGGTGCAATCCTGATGGGTGCGCAATGGGATGAGAGCATTCCAACGTTTCCACTCGCCCTGGAAGCCCATGCCAACTACTTTATAGGCCATACCTACAAGGTGTGGAGTCCAGGCATGACCATGAATGCTCCGATGGGCGCGAAACGCACTGCGTATAATCCCGCCGGATACAATTTCAATCAGTTTTCACACTGGGTGACCCAAAATGCCGATGATTTCGGCGAAGGCGAAGCCGGCATCGAACAAGCAAAACAAAGTCTCTATGAGGAAACCCGTGCCAACGTCAGAGCCTTTCTGGATGCCGTGCCCACTGGACAACCGTTCTGTTACTGGTGGGGACCGACCAACACGCATCGAACATGGGAGCGCGGCTCAGGAAAAACATTGTGGGGTCTCGACCCAGACCAACTAAAGGGACGTATGCCAGGCTTCTTGCCTGAAGTGCACGATGTGCGGGAGGATGCCGCGGACTATCTTGGCGAATGCCTTGCCACGGATGCAGGCCTAGGCGTGTTACTGCAAGAGCTCGAGCATGACGGATTGTTAGACAACACGTTACTTGTGGTCAGCGGGGATCATGGTATTCCCGGCATGCCACGTGCGAAATGCAATCTTTATGATATTGGCTGCGAAGTCGCACTGGCGGCGCGATGGCCTGACAAAATCAGACCCGGCAGAATCATAGAAGACTTTGTTAACCTGATGGACTTGGGCCCTACTTTCTGTGCCGCAGGTGGCATGAGTCCACCAAAAAGCATGACGGCAAAGAGCATCCTGCCACTGCTATTCAGTGAAAAAGATGGTCAAATTGAACCTGAACGCGATCATGTTGTAACTGGGCGCGAGCGGCACATTGCCCATGCAAGGAAAGGTATGCTGCCTTATCCGCAGCGTTCAATTCGTACAGCCGATTTCATTTACATCGTGAACTTTGAACCCGACCGCTGGCCTATGGGTGACCCGCTAGGGTTGGAGGATGGATCCGATCGCCCAGCACCTTCGATAGAAGACCTGACTCACGACACCTTCGCGACGTTACGGGATATGGACGCCAGCCCCACTAAGGCATGGCTGGTCACCCACCGCGAGGAACACGATGTAGAGCCTCTCTACCAATTAGCGTTTGGCAAACGCCCTCGGGAAGAACTTTACGATCTAAATGCTGATCCCGACTACATGACTAATGTTGCTGACGATCCAAATTATGAGCCCATACGAGCAAAACTAGAAACGCGCCTCATGGCAATCCTTGAAGCAGAGAACGATCCTAGACTAACAGAACAACCCTGCCGCTACGAGTACGCACCTTATGCAGGAAAGGTAGCGAAAGTCTGGTTCGAAGCGGCAGCTGAAGAGCAGGACACCTTCAACCCAACGCAAACAAAATAGCCTATTTGTTTACGCCTGTGTTTGGGTAATCGCATTGCCTCATGCTGATGCCTTCTTTAAAGATGACTAGCCAACTCCCAGTGCTTTAGGGCCGAATTCTTCACGATCAGGTCGTGGGTTGTTGGGCCAACGACCGCTGGTATCTTCACCCCGGCAGAGAATGGCAGACTGAGTCCACCCAATATGTTTTTCACTCTTTACCCACACGTCAGTCGACACATACCGGATGGTCAAGCCACAGCGACGGTGGTTTGAAGTGTTCGATGCCGATCCATGCACAAGCAAATCTGTGTGCAATGAAGTCTCGCCCGCGTTTAGAACTACGGGCCACGGGTCGGCGAGCGTTTGATAGTCTTTTGTCTCCAATTCTAGCAGCACATTTTCGCTTCGGCGGCGCCATGCTAGTCTGCCGTTCAAGTGACTGCCGGGCAAGTAACACATGGGTCCTGCTTCAGGCAAAACATCATCGATGGCAATCCATGCGGTAACTGCGTTAGCTGGTTTGAAAGGCCAGTATGCTGCGTCCTGATGATACGGTACCTCACGTTCATCATGCGGCATTTTGCAAAAATAATGAGACCCCCAACAAACGATGTTGGGTCCCAACAAGTCTTCCACATAGTCTAGTAGACGTGGATTGGTCACCACGTCATAGATACCTTGGCAGCAATGGTGATATTCGTTGATCTCGTAAGCATCTCGTCCGGCATACTGAAACTGCCGCAATAACCCGTCCAGGTAATTACGCTGAAGGCGTGCATCCTCACCATCGAACAACTTGAGTGGCGCAACAAAACCCTGGCGGTTGTAGTTTTCTATCTGTTCTGGCGTTAGATGTTTTGGTGCTAGATTTTTTACAGGTTTAAATATCATAAGATCCCCCAAAAACTAGTTGTCCATCTAAAACCGATAAGCGATCAAGGCTTCTGTCTGAGTCGAATTTATTCAACAGTGTTACCAAACTCTGTGACACACACCATGCCCAGTTAAATACAATAGGACGTAAGGCTACAGTCAACTGAACGACAGGTAAACTATCCTGCTAATTCCCAAATAGGTTACTCTAGCTGAGGGTAAGCTGGAACAAAGACAAAAATCGATCGAAGCGACAACAAATTGCTCGCAGAATCTGCAGCGGCAGATCAACCCATTAGTCTGTAGTCCAGCAGATCAGCATCGTGGCTGTCATCGACCATCTAACGGATTACCACGTCAGCGGTGTCGTAAATTTGACGGAACATCAGCACTCGCTGCATCCGACTATTCTTTGAGAAATGGCGGGCGGCACTCCTATACTCAAAGGCGTTTTTCTGCTAGAAAGAGGTCGAAAGTAACTGAAATTCACAAGGACAGGTGGGATTAAAGTAAATGGAGAGTTTTATGACGGCCTTTCATCCAAAAGTTTTATTTGGTGCAGCAATGTCTTTTCTACGGCCAATCGCGCTCTTTAGCGGGCTTTGTCTGTCAGGTTTTGTCCTAGCGAAAAGTCAGATCGTTTCCTTTAGTACTGACACTACCCACTACTTCCCATCAGAGTCCTTTGAGGTTGCTGTTGTTTATGAGACCTCTGATCGAGGACTTGCAACCGGTATTGGGATCAGAGTCCATTTTGATAGCGCGCAAATATCCGTTGATTCTATTGTTAAGCCCCTTCGCTCGGGACAGGTCGGCATACAGATAAAACAAGACGCTGCCGACTATGACAATGATCCCTCAACGGATTTCTACGTAAACGCAGGGTGGGCTGACATCAATGGCGCGTGGCCGGGATCTGAGGGCCAACCGACTGAATTGCTTCATCTCTTGGCTACCACGGCTGCGGATTTTTCAGGCACACAACTCAACATTACTATCGCATCGACGGACGTTAATTATGCCGCTTCAGGTGCCTCTTTACTTCTGACCTCAACCGTTGGCGATTAAATGACTCGCAGGGCGCTTTGGTTTGATTAGCTAGAAGCTGTTTAGGTGATTTAGATGAAAAAAGGATTAATTGTCGTTGCGATAGGGGTTGTTGGTCTCGCGACGGTTCAGTGGACACGATTAACTGAAGACGCTTCAATTGAAATTGTGCCTGCGCTCGATATGCCCATGGCAATGGAGGGCGATTCTAACAGTAATCTTGATGCGCCCGCAGAGACTGCTCAATCACCTCAACAAACAAAAGAAGTTGCGGCTGATACCGGACTAATTGATCAAGAAGCTGTTTTAGATGAAGCAGCAAGGTCGAGCGCTTACCAGCGCGCAACCGAAAACTTTAGATCCCTTGATGCGAGTGAAAAGAAAGATAGAAGAAAGGGAGCGCTAAGTAAGGTGATATCGGGCAGCGCCATTAGCGTTGATGATGAGATCGCAATGCAGCAGCCATGGGAATCAATTGGCCAAGCAGAGCCGGGTTATCAACATAGGAAGGATGACACGAAGATTGACGTCAATGGCACCATGGTTGATGTAGCCCGACCAGGCGTCGTGGTCGCCGATTCTGTGATGGTTTACATTCCGCCAGGCAAGGCCGCCTTTGCCACCGAATTGGGTTTGATTGATGGGATTAACAATATCGAGCCAGTGTTTAAGAACGCAAAGCCGTCTACTGTTCCGGGCGTTAGAGATCCCGCTGGCTGGCAAAAAATCGAACTAACCGCCCCAGCATCGCGCATTAAGTCGATTGTTAGGGCATTAAAGTCCTTTGAGGGCGTAACAGAAGCTGAACCGGTCTATGAGAGGAAGCTCTCCATAACTGGACCCCTGGTGTCAGAGTTAGATGATCCCAAGATGGGTGACCAGTGGCACCTTGATGCCGCAAGGGTAAAAGAGGCTTGGGCGTACCTTGAGGAGAATGACCTGCCGGCTGGTGGCAGTGAGTCCATCGTCGTGGCGGTCATCGACACTGGTGTTGACTACAACCATCCAGATTTGGCCGCGAACATGTGGGTCAATACCCAAGAAATTCCGGGAAATGGTGTAGATGACGATAATAATGGGTTTGTGGATGACATTCACGGGGTGAGCGTTGTCAGTGAGAGCTTCAGCCACTCTGGAGATCCTGATGATGATCACGGGCACGGGACTCACGTGGCTGGGATTATCGCATCGACAGGAGCCAATGGAGTTGGTGGTGTTGGCGTTGCGTACAATAGCAAGATCATGGCCATCAAGGCGGCGCAGTACTCGGGTGTATTGACTACTGCCGATATCGCTGAGGGGATAATTTATGCGGTAGATAACGGCGCGGATGTAATTAATATGTCATTTGGTGGCTATGGGCGCTCACAGGTCGAACAGGATGCTCTTGCCATAGCATACTCCCAAGCAGTATTAGTGGCAGCTGCGGGTAATGACGGAAAACCTAACCAGGCTAGTTGCTTAGGTGCCCCGATGTATCCTGCGAGTCATGCTTGGGTCCTGGGTGTTATGGCGCGCAAAGAATTACCGAATGCCAAAGGTGACTATTTAGCTGGGTTTTCAAATCGCGAGTGTGTAAGTAGTAACGGTATCGAATATGAACTGATGGCGCCAGGTGCAGAGATCTGGAGTACTCTTCCGGATAATAGTTACTCTGCGTGGTCCGGAACCTCTATGGCCGCTCCAGTGGTTGCCGGTATGGCGGTACTTGCAAGGACGCGCTGGCCGGACAAGTCGACCTATAGTTCACGTTTTATTATGGGGCAGGTCGGAGCTACTGGTGGCAATCTTAAGGCATTTACTCCAATGAATCGCCCTGCTGTGTTCTATGCGGAAGCTGATGCCTATAGCGCGCTTACGTCGACGCCAGAGCCAGAGCTGAGCTATGAGGAACACTGGTTGTTTGATGAGATTGCTCAGGGCGATGGTAATGATGGAGACGGTCGAGTTGACGCGGGAGAGTCAATAGAGCTTGCCATAGCCATTCGAAATCGCTGGGGTAAAGCCGATAACGTTGTTGTGACGCTTTCCACGCCCTCCGGTGCATCTGCTGCCGATCCATACGTGACCTTCCAGACGGCGTCGGTTAATTACGGTGCGGTGGGCTCTTTTAACAAAGATGACAACGGTATTGAGTACGATGACGGACTTCTGGTAACAGGCGTGCGAAACCCCTTTGTTCTATCGGTTGATGCTGATACGCCCAATAACCACATTATCCCGTTCACGCTGACAATGAATGCCGAAAATGGGTTAGATCCGACCGATGCAACCAGCTATTCATTTACCTCAACTTTTCAGCTAGTAGTGCAGCGTGGCCGTGAGTTGCCGAGCATCATAGGGGGAGATGCTTTGGGAACTGACGGAGGAAATATTGATACCGACGGTGTTCAGGATGGTGTGGTGACGATAGATGACTCAGCTCTTTGGATAATTGATAAACCTGTTTTAATTGAGGCAGGAACTACATTAAAGATTTCAGAAGGAGCCCAACTACAATTTTGGTCATCGCAATCCGAAAATGTTTATAGCACCTTTCGTCCTTCGTATCTTCAAGTGGAAGGGGTTCTCGATGTAGAGGGTTCCGCGTCGAATATGGTACATCTTTTTCCATCGGCTCTTTACTCTACTAGAGGAGTCGGTATCCAGACAGAGGGGAATGGAAGTGTATCGATTGTTTACTCCAGGTTAACAAATTTAATTGCTACAGGCCGCAACTTTACAAAGGTTGATTACAATATTTTTGATAGATTTTATCCTGAAACTTCCATTCGTCATAACAGCGCAGCAACTCAAGAATCAAATTTACTTGGTTTTAGTGGGCCCGCTTTGCCGGGGCTTATGTCTTTGAAATATTACGATGGAACTGGTATCAACTATGATTATCTAAATGAGGGATATAAATATACTGGAAATCGGATTTACAAAATCGGATTTGTCTCTTCTTGGGGGGAAAGTAAACCTCTAGCACAAAGTAATTACTGTTGCATTATACCTACAGGATATAATTCGTCTCTCGTAGAGGTTGGTAATTTCCAAATTTTAGGAAGTGAAAATAGTGTGTTTTTAAAGAACTTCCAATCAACAGCCAGTCAGGGGGCCGGGAGGGTCTACAAGTCATCACTTTTTAGAGATCGGATTTTTAATTCTCGTCAGGCAGCATACGTGTTTAAGAACAACGCGATTTTAAATACTTGGCTAGATCCAGATCCAGACCAATGGGGAACATTTTTGGCTGCGAGGTCTGAATATGATGCCGATATGGATATCAGCGGCAATTTCTGGGGAGGGGCTTCGGGAAGTATCATTGACTTCGCCATAAATGATTACAGTGACAATTTTAGTCTTGGTAAAATTAGTCACGAGCCAGTTTTAGAGGTTCCCACGACAGATATGTATCCGTTCGTGGTTAATGCGGAGGTGCTGGATGCAGACGGGATAAGGCCTGATGCTGACAGGTTCGGTGCTCAAGATTCCAAATGGCGTATTACCTTTAATAGGGACATGGATACGGCATTGCAGCCACTCGTGACTTTTGGCCCTACCGAGCCGTTCACTGACTTCTCCATACCCGGGGACTGGACCGATGCGAGGACTTGGGAGGGCACCTGGACGTTTAACGCAATCACGGGTGACGGCTGGCAAAATATCCGAGTTGCGGGAGCGGTAGCAGCAGACAATCCGTGGCTTGTGACGGGGGATGATTCTGAGCGGTTCCGATTTGAACTTATCACCAGTGGCGTTGAGGCCCTGACGCTTCAGGCTGCAGGCCTGACGGATCAGGTTGCACTCAGTTGGATGCAAGATGACTTTGAACTATTGCACGGCTTCAACCTCTATCGCTCCATGGCTGAAGATGGTACCTACACTCGTATTAATTCATCGACAATTAATAAATCAATCACCGAATATGCCGACCTAGACGTTACCCCCGGGGAAGACCACTATTACTACTTTACTGTGGTTTCAGATAGTGGTGAGTCGAATCCGTCTAACATCACCATGGCAACGCCGGTCGATACAATTCTGCCTGTTGTGACCCACCAACCTGAATCAGTAGTATCTCTTGGCGATAGCGTCACCCTGAGGGCGACAGCGACGGATAATATTGCAGTTGCAGGGGTTGCCATAGCGATACGCAATGCCGCGACTAGCGAGTGGCAACAGCGCACTATGGCAAAAACGGATACAGATCGGTATAGCATCACCATTGAGCCCTCCGCCATTGGCAATCAATATTTGGAATATTATATTGAGGTTAGAGACTCTGTTAATAGTGTGTACAGTGGTTCTGCGGAAGCCCCTTACAAGATTTATGTCTCACTACCCAGCGATACCGATACCGATGGTGACGGTGTCAATAATGCAGGGGATGCGTTCCCATACGACCCAAACGAGAACAATGACTTGGATGGGGATGGCGTTGGCGATAATGCCGACCTTGATGATGACGGCGACGGCGTTAAGGATGGCGATGATGCCTTCCCTGCCAATGCAGCGGAGTATATCGACACAGATGCAGACGGTACCGGCGATAACGCAGACTCTGACGATGATAATGATGGGGTTGAAGACAATCAGGACGCCTTCCCCAAGGATGAACGCGGCTCTGCTGACTCTGATAGAGACGGCTTGCCCAACAAGTGGGAGACTGACAATAGTCTGAACCCTAACGATGCCTCGGACAGCGACTCAGATAATGACTTTGATGGGTTTACAGCGTTGGAGGAATTTGCGGCTCGCACCTCTCCCACAGAGCCCGACCAAAAGACACAGATAGTTTACTTTGAAGCTGAGCCATTTGTTGGTGGGTTTACCAACACGGTGAATGTCTACTACCGCTCGAGCGATGGCACCACGGGCCTAAACGGACTCGGAATTCGCATCCACTACAACAGTCAGCTGATTGACTTATTTGAACTCAAAAACTTGCTTTTAGTCGATCTTATTGCTGCCGAATCAGTGGCAACGTCCGACTCGGCCGACTTTGATAATGATCCAAATACAGACAGTTATCTGACGGTGGCTTGGGCTGCTCAGTCAGGAAGTTCATGGCCCGGTGCTAATTCAGTAAAACTCTTCGATATCGATTTAACTTTCGCCGATCAGGTAACGAGTTCTAAAAACGTGCATCTTCGGGTAAGCGCCTCATCAACACACCCCGGGTATGGGTTTAGCAGTCCACCATTAAAGAGTACGCTTAGTGTTGACTCTCTGGATATTGATGGAAATGGGGATGCAGATGCGTTGAGTGACGGTCTGTTGATTCTAAGAAGTATGTTCGGCTTGACAGATGGCCCTTTAATCCAGAGTGCTGTATCAGACGATGCGCGATACATTACTTCCTCCGATATTGAATCACGTATTAATGGATTGGGGCTGTTACTCGATGTGGATGGTAATGACAGGCTCGAACCATTGAGTGATGGTCTTCTTATCTTGAGGTATTTGTTCGGCATGAGAGGATCAACATTAATAGATAACGTTATAGGGCCAGATGCGACACGGAAAACCTCTGAAGCGATTGAGGCGTATCTTGAGAAGATGGCACCTATAACGTGAGTGCTATCTGTTAATAATAAAGCCTTATAACCTAACTATGCGGAACGTTTACTTTTAAGTAAGAGGTATGCTTTTCGATATTGTGTTTTTCTTTTTCGGTTAAATCATAGCTATCATTAGCGCCTGTAGCACCACTATTGGCAACCTCGGCTTTTATTCAGGGTTTGAAAGTCAAAGAAGATAGGATTTATATCTAAGCTGTATTTGAGTGTTGGGGTTTCGTTACTCTTTACGGTCCGCTCAGTTCCTGCCTTACTCATGAGCTGAGGGAGAGCCGGATGAAAAGGAATCCCTACCGACAGCGCCATTGCAATGTAGGTCAGCGTCGATTGCCAAATATTTGAGACCAATGGTACTAAGCCAATTTAATCCTAATTGCTCGCCTTGCAGCAGAGCAATGCTGCTGACTGACCCGGCAACGACAGCCTGTTCTGCCACCACACTTACGCTCAATAGACTTTCAACCGGCCACCCAGTTTGCGGATTAATCAAATGACTGTATCGCTTTCCGGCTATCTCAACATATCTTTCATAACCACCGCTTGTTGCTAGGGCGCCATTGGCTAGATGAATGACCGAAATGGCTGTGTCTGCGATCGTCGGATGGACAATACCAATTGGCCAAGGTCTATTGTTCACTTGGGGTCCAATAATGGAGATGTCACCACCCAAATTGACAAGCCCATGTCTAATTGACATTGTCCTGGCCAATGCAGCAATCGCATCGGCAGCATACTCCTTTACGATACCGCCAAAATCTAGCTCCATGCCTGATATTGGTAAGAAAATGTTCTGGTCGCTCAGCTCGACCTTTTCCCATCCAACAAGGTTAAGATGTCGCAAAACTTCATCTTCGCTGGGCAATTCGCCCCTTTGGGCGTGCCAGACGTGTCTCAGCACACCTGAACTGATATCGAATAGCCCATTGCTTTGTTCATAACAGACACCTGCATATTTCAAAATAGCGTATGTTTCGGCATCAATCTCTACAGGTTTTATTCCGGCCGAACGGTTGATTTCTGTTGCTGCACTTGAGTCTAGGTACCGCGAGTATTTTTGCTCAAACCGTGTAGCTTCATCCATGCACGCTTTTGCCGCCAGCTGAGCCTGATGTTTCTGCCCTGCGTAAATTCTTAATTCACAAGGACAACCCATGGACTTAAAGGGAAAGATGAATAATTCCATGACAAATTTAGGCTAGAACCTAAAGTCAAAGCCGATAGAGGCGAGTGAAAAGCTTAGCAGGGCAGGATGCTCGGTTTCTGCATTGGTTAGGCTATATTTTCCTCGGCTTTTGTAATTTTCTACGCTGAATGAGACCGCCCAAGTCGGCTGGTTGTAGATTGCCTTCAGGCCCACGGTAAAGGCGCCGAAAGTGGAGAGCCGGTAGTCGCTCGATTGGTTAGTGGTTAATGGAAGTGTGTAATCGTCAATGGGCAAATAAAAGATTGCCTTTCGCTGGCTGTAATAGCGCAAATTCGGCGCCAGTTGGAAATTACCGGCTATATTTTGATACCACGCCGTCTCGACCGTGTGTGAGCGGACTTTGTAACTGTCTTCATAGTAGCGGTAATTTGTGTGCAAGGCGGCATTAGTTGATTCTATGAACTTTCGATAACGAAAATTAACACTCCACTCAAGTCGTTCATCTGGGCGAGCGTCGCGTAACTTGTATGGGTCAGTCAAGTAACCACTGTGTTTTGTGACACGAATGCCAGACTGTAGCACCGATGTTTTGTCCAGAATCTGGGTCCATCCCAGAGAGTAAGATTGACTGGTTTTCTCTTTCTCAAGAACTCGACCAAATAATATGGCGTCAGTCGGCGTGATTTTGTCTTTCGAGTAACTCATACCGAGAGTCAGTGTCGAAAGTTTGTTGTCCGAATCCCATTCAGTTGACAGGACGATTGCGTCTGCCTCGTAATCGTTTTCTTTAGAGCGCGAAACTTCAATGCCGAGGCTAGATTTATTAAA
>JABGVY010000074.1 GCA_018645845.1 Gammaproteobacteria bacterium
TAACGAGTTGGTGGTTAGCACCAGTAGCGGGTAGGCATCGAAGAAGGTGCCAGGTGGTGTGCTGAACTCAAAGGATGAGTCTGGGAATTCCGAGAAATCCGGAAAGGCTTCGCCCTCTTCCAGACCCAGTATGCTCCGGATTTCTTCTACGGGTTGGTGTTCGCCCGAGCGTCGATAATATTCGAGGTTGTCTTTGGGTCTCAACGTGTCCAGAGTGATTTTAGTGCCAAGTTCCCTCGACAGAAGCTCTTCAAGGTTCGAGTCCTTGGAGCTGACCACAGTACTGCCTATCTCCACGGTAACATTGGGAGTGTTGATACCGTCTGGTTCATCATCGTACCGGGCCGAGTAGCCCATTAGTTGGGCATACTTCTTCGCACTGCAGATTGACTTACCGTCATGCAGTGCATAATTTCGATCACCAACAACACCATGATGGCTAAGCGGGCTCTGCGTGAGAGACTCTCCCCCCATCGACTTGATGGGATATCTCCAAATTGATTTAATTTTCATCTATCTCTTTCATCTATTTTTTCCATAAAAGCAACGAGGTCTGCAGCAGAGATTTCCGGGACTTCCTCCATTGGGATGTGTCCAACTCCGTCATAGTAAGCTGTCGAGATACCTGGAATCAGTGTTTCGAACCCTGAGGCGAAAGCAAACGGGATTACCGCATCTTCTTTTCCCCACATCAGGAGCGTTGGGACCTCAATTCGCGCAAGGTCCTGGGCCTGGTACTTTGTGTCCCTGGTTGCGGAAAAACGTTTCATAATGGCTTTCCGGGTACCTTCTCTTAATGCAAGATCGTAGTAGCGCATGACCATAGTTTCAGTGACGACAGTGTGTTGATGAAAAGCCGCCTCTAAACCCTGAGATACAAAATAATAGGGATCTATTACTTCGCCTATTGCTCGAAACAAGGGGTTCTTGAGCAGTCGAAACGCCAGCACACCCTGAGAATCATCATTCTGGTATTTGTTTCTCGTGAAACCGGATGAATTGATTAACACAAGACCCGTGATCTCCTTGGGGTGATCCAGGGCATAGCGGAGTGCGATGCCGCCGCCCATGGAATTTCCACCAATAACGAAGTGTTTCAGCCCCAGCTTGTTTGCCAATACATTCACCACCTTGACCATGGCCTCTTTCGAATAGTCACCGGACGGGATAGCGCCCGTTAGTCCGTGGCCTGGAAGGTCGATGGTGACTATCCTGTATTTGTCTTTCAGTCGAGTTACCCAGGGTTCGAAAGTGTGCAGAGAAGCGTTTGACCCATGCAATAGTATGATAGGTGGGGCTTGTCTGCGGCCTTCATCCCGATAGTGAACTCGGCCAAGATCACCTAATTCCAAAAATTGTGAATCAGCGTTGGTATATCTTGCATCAACGACATCCGAGGGGATGTCTTCTTGGTAAAGAATCAGCGCTGAACATACCAGCAGAAAAATGGTCGTCAGGACAAAATATTTCAATATTTTCATTGTGTTATGTGGGCGACTACTAGGCTAGGGCTAGCATACCTGATGTCCCCTTGGGGCTAAAGAAAGAGCCTAAAATAGCGCTAAAGATAGGGATAAAGCTTGTAGTTCGGGATTCGAGGGGTAATATTTGTCTCCCTACTTGAGGATTTGAGTGTCGTGGCACCAGCACTGGCAAGAGTTCAGGAAGAAGACGAAGCGGTCGGAAGTCTGATTCTGGAAGCACTGGACGTAATTCGTTCTGATGACTTTGAACGGTACTTTGACCTGTTCACAGATGACGCTGTGTGGATGATGCCGTCTAGCCTCAAAGACATTCATCAGGCAGAGGCACGTTCTTTTTATCGCTTTACCCGAAAATTCAAGTTTGACCAGGAAACTGCTGTAGATGAAGTAGTGGTTTCAGGCGATTCAGCCTATGTCAGGGTGAGTTTCGACGGCTATCTTAGGCCCAAGGTCGATGATGGGTCTCTACCCTTGAGATCTGTTAGCCGGCATATCTGGATTTTAAAGAAGCAAAGTAACGGTAAGTGGAAGATCGCCAGAGATATCTGGAATACACCGAAAGCAGCCACCTAGTAATTACGCCAGGCCGATTGATGCGAGCGGTTAGACCTGACATTTGTCTGAAGGTCTGGATCGAATCGTTCGCTTTCTTGAAGACAAACATAACGATCTCTAGCGTTTGGGGAATGCCTGGTCCGCTTTTTCCGTTAGTACCCTTCCGTCTATTTTCCTGGTATCTGGTTGGGTGACTAAAACCCAGAGCAGGTACGCGACAAAAATTGTGGTACTGATACTGATGCCAACCGATGGATTGGTTACGTTAGCAATAGTGCCGACCAGCAGGGCGCCCAGGGGAAACAGGCTATAGGAAATACCATGGAAACCCATTACACGACCACGCAGTTGTTCGGGCACTTCCAACTGTAAGACCGTGGTCGTTGTCACCATGAAAATCGAGCTGAATATGGACGCTAAAAAAAGTATGACCAGAGCAAAGTGGAATGCGCTAGGGATACCCAGCCAGCAGACCAGCGCGAACAGGTAGACAAAAACACAGAAAATAAGCGCGGAGAGCAACATCGCGAGGCCCAACCGGGGTGAATTCTGCAAAGACCCCGATATAACTGTCCCCACGACCGCGCCAACGCCTGTAATGGACAAGAGGTAGCCATAGCCTTTTTCGTCAACATCCAGCATGGCGGCGAAGGCAGGCATTAGCGGCATAAAAGAGCTGGCGAAGAAGAACAGTGCATAGGACAGGGTTATCAGGATAAGGAAATTCCGGTTGGTCATGATGAAGCGGATGCCCTCAACAATCTGGCGACCTGTTGATTGCTGAGTGATAGCAGGGGAGGGTGCTACTTTAAGGTCTAGCAGGATCAGGAACATCAGGAAAAACCCGGCGCTGCAGAAGGCAAAGAGCAGCCATGTGTCGCTGATCGCGATAATCAGCCCGCCTAGTGCAGGCATCACCATTCGGGTGGCTTGCCAAATCACTGTTGTTAGTGCAACGGCACTCATCATGTCCTCTCGCTCAATGAGCGAGGGGAAAATGGATTGCCTGGCAGGCCAATCAAACCCTGTGATGATAGAAATAGCGGCTGCGATTGCGATCACTTGCCAGACTTGAGCAATGCCAGCCCAGTCAAGGTAAGCCAGTAATGCTAGCAGTACTGCTATTGACACTGAGGTGACAATCAACAATATACGCTTATCGATTTGGTCAGCTAATGCCCCACCGAACAATGTGGTTACGATAGCGGGTAGACCCGCCGCTGCGCCAAGATAGCCTAGCGCGAGACTGCTGCTTGACAGTTCAAAGACGAGCCACCCCAACCCCATGACCTGCAATTGGGTTGCGCCTACAGAAGTAAACGACCCCAACCAATACTTGAGGAACTGTTTGTGCCTGAGGGCGGTAAATTGATGTGCGAGCACGAAGTCACGCTGGCTGCGAACGAAGGGCGACTATACCAGAATGCCTTGAATACAGTTTGTCATCGCTGCACACTGAGAATCTTTGCTAAAAGGGAGCATAATCATGGTCATCAAAGCCATCGTTAGAGAATCGGGAAAGTTTCTTTATGACAACTTTCATTTTTCTGAGGCAGTGGAAAGCGATGGGCTTCTTCTATGCTCCGGGATCATCGGGACCGGGCAGGATGGGAAGGTGCCCGGGGACATTCGCGAAGAATTTGATAATGCCTGGTCCGATGTTGTTGCGCTGCTTAAGGAAGCGGGCGCTGATGCAAGCCATATCGTCGAGTACACCAGCTACCATGTTGGATTACAGGCTGATATGGCGGCCTTTATGGAAGTCCGCGATAAATACCTCCGTGAGCCTTGGCCTGCATGGACCGCAATCGGAATCACTGAATTGGCGGTTCCGGGGGCGCATGTAGAGATCAGGGTTACAGCGAAGCTACCCTGACAGGGATCTCACCTTTAATCCCGGCTAGACCAGCCTTGTAGGCCAGATAGGCGGTTAAATGAACCGTCAGTCGGAAGAATTACAAATTAGTCGCAAACTAAATTGTGCAGTGGCTAGTAAATGAGTGAAGATGACCTATCTAGAAGGGTTGAGTGCATCTAAAAGGGTTGTTAGCAGACATGGTGAGCCGTCAGGACATAAAACTGCCTTCAGAGGCGTCTACTGCGACAAATGAGGTTGCGGTTGAGATTGATGAACATGCCGTCGAATCAACCGTTAACGATCATCCTGCAATCTACCTGCCCGATACTTCATTCCTTCTGGAAGGTCAGTTTGAAAGAGTCGGGTTCGATCTTGTCATCACGAACCCGTATGGTGAGTCCTTTGTCGTAGCGGATTACTTTTCTTATAGCCCCCCGCCTAATTTAATGTTGCCCTCCGGTGCGGGATTATCGCCTGGGCTGGTGATGGCAAAATTACACCTCCCGTTCGGTGACGATGTCATGTTTGCGGGTCCTGCCAA
>JABGVY010000422.1 GCA_018645845.1 Gammaproteobacteria bacterium
CTCGCTCGTCTCTACTATACGGATGGTATAAACATCCTCGTTATACCTTCGTCAACGACGAGATCGAATATCTCTATTAACTCGATTGCACCCTAACAACGCGGTTGTAACAGCAGGGTTGTAACAACGGGATAATTACTCCCAACTAACTATTAAAGACCAAAATTGGAGCCGATTTTGCGGCACCGATTCTTGTAACGATCAACGAGAGCACAATCTATGAGCCATTTGTTACTGGACAAGAAAAACCACATTGCCACGATCACCTTTAACCGGCCCGAAAAGCGCAATGCTTACAGCCCTGAGATGGCCGTGAAGCTCACTCAGTATTTGAGAGACTGCGATCGTGACCCGGACGTACGTGCCGTCATTATTACCGGTGCGGGTGATGCCTTTTGCGTCGGGCTTGACATGAACGATGTAAAAAAACGCGGTGAGAAGCCCAGTTTATCTGAAACATCTGACCCAAGTGGCCACCCAACCCAGCGAGTGCTCAGGACCTATCCGTTCCAGATATCAAAGCCCGTTATCTGTGCCATCAATGGTTCTGCCGGAGGCTTCGGCGCTGCCTATCCACTAACCTGCGATATACGTATTGCAGCTGAAGACGCCAACATCGCCTTTTCTTTTGTGAAGTGGGGGCTGATCCCTGAAATGGGTGCAACCTGGACCTTGCCTCGCTTAATCGGTATTGAGAAGGCAGCACATTTGATGTTGACCGGCCGCAAGATTACAGGCGCCGAGGCCGCAGAAATGGGGCTGGTATTCCGTGCCGTACCTCGCGACCAGGTTTTGAATGAAGCAGTTGCCCTTGCCACCGAGATAGCAGAAGGCTCATCGCCTTCCGCCGTATCGCTGGTGAAACAGATGACCTGGGGGCGAATGATGGATGAAGGAGAGCTCTATCGAGCTATCTATGAAGACGATGATGCAATTGCCTGGGCGTTCACCGGGCCTGATTCTTCAGAAGGCAATGCTGCGTTCCTGGAAAAGCGTTCGGCAAACTGGGCAGAAGTCGATCCAGACCAGTTGCCAAAATTTGGCCGACGAAATGCTAACCCCTTTGGCCTGGGCTAACATAGAGTTATGTTGATCAATCTTAATGCATTCCATCGAAATGCACTCTGGCCTAATTCTCCAGCCTGGAAAAATTAGGGGCACGCCTTTCTACGAACGATGCTACGCCTTCCTTAAAGTCATCCCGCGCCAGACTCTCGTCCATCCAGCGTGTGGACTCCGTCATTGCCTCTCCCAACTCACGATTCAAATGTTTGTAGACCTGACGCTTCATCATCATAATCGACGCGGGTGCTGACGTCTTTGCTATGTCGCGCAAAAATTGCTGTGCCTCGTTGCAACTGGAGCCAGATTCACAGAGTCGATTGGCGTAACCCATACGGAACGCTTCTTCGCCATCAATACGCCGCGAGCTCCAATACATATCAAGGGCATTGGCGGGACCAACAATGCGCGGCAACATCCAACTAGTACCGTGCTCGGCGATCAGTCCACGGGGACCAAAAGAAGTAACCAGTTTGGCGGTGCGATCCATAAAACGCATGTCACAGAATGTCGCGTAACTGAAGCCAAGTCCCGCAGCCGCACCATTAATGGCGGCGATCAACGGCTTGCGCAGCCCCAAAAAGTAGGTCGGCGACCCATGATAGTTAGGGTCATTATCTGGATTGCCAGGTTGCGCTTGCAGATGTTCAAAGTTAGCCGTGGGGCGCTCGCCGGCATCACTCATCGACCCTAGAGCATTCATGTCTACGCCAGCACAGAAGCCACGACCCGCGCCCGTCAGAATCGTGCCGATCACGTGAGGGTTTGTTTCCGACTGGTCCAAAGCATGCCGAATCTCTGCCTGAGTCAGGTCGGTCAGAGCGTTCAATTGGTCCGGCCGGTTCATAGTGATGGTGGCAACAGGACCATCGACAACATATAGAATTTCCTGATATTCCGACATATTCATTCTCCTCGATTTACGCCTATTTTGCCTACAGGCTACCGCTGAAAGGCATATCTTGTCGAGAGATTCGAATCTGGGGCTGCAACCAGCCATTGACCTGGTCACGTGACCCATCAGTGGTCGACGGGGCTTTGCCGCTTGATAGTGACTTCACATCCATTGATGTTTCACCCAGGTAGCTGCAAAGGGTGGCTGGATTCAATAAATAGCTTGAGAGAAATAGCGTAATAGCCCATTTAGATTGCACATCAATCAATGAACGTATCTAATTCCGCTCAATCGTATCTCTGGAACTTTTGGCGGAGTTTACTTGGCCACTACAATCATTTTTTAATCGATCTACGGAACAGCAAACATGGGGAGGTTACAAAGAGATTACTCAGGAGCTACTTTACCAGTCTCTACATTTGTGCAGGTCCTATATCGCCACGGCTGCACAATGGGATTTATTGCCGTCACTTTGATTTGTCTACAGTCCACACCGGACCCTTTCCAGACAGTTGTTTCAGATTTTTCAGCGAGACCTTCAACTTATATCTTGGCTACACTATCGGCAATAGGCTTTTTCTGCGCTTTTTTAGTCAGCAAAGGCGTGCCGCTGAGCCGAACTCAATGCCTGTGGATTGTCTATCTACTTTATATATCGATGGTAGAAGAAATAGCCTTTAGGCTGCTTCTGCCTCTCGCTTTAGAGCCATCAACAGGATTTTTGCCTGCAATTGTGTTGAGCAATTTTCTTTTCGCGTTGCTCCACTATTTTACTCTTCGCTGGAAATGGAAAAACTGCGTGCTTGTCTTTTTAGGAGGCATGGGCCTCAGCAGACTGCTAGAAAATTCTGGTGATTTAGCTTTATTGATTTTGGTTCATTTTGTAGCGACTTTCCTAAACACACCGTCGCAGCCAGATCATTCGACGATAGTAAAAGGCCCCGAGTAAACACCCTCGACGAAGCCTCCAAATCTGAAAAAAATCGTTGCGTCAGGGCAAACACCGAAAAAAAACAAAGATCAAAGTGGATTTGGCAAGAACTGCTTACCCCGACACTCTACCCCGCCGCCATCACTCAGGTCGCGATTAAAACAACTTCACGTTGATATCGCGTTCAGCCAGCGTCGCGACCAGGTCGCCACTGAGAAAACTGGCCGCATCCTGGTTGCCCCTTAGTTCACGATCAAAATGCGCCAACCCCAACCCGTTGATAAGCGCGTAAGCATCGGCTCCGGCAACGAGTTCTGACGACGGTTTCATACCAGCAATCATCGTTTCCGTACTATGGCGCGCGTCTTCATCCATACCTTCCGTGAGCATACCCAGCATTAACTTGTAACCGTCGTGGGTTTGTTCAATAGCATCGTTAAAATGAAAGTGATCCGCATTTAGCAGGACGACTGTAGTTTTAGGCTCCGGGTTGCGATCGAACATGTCCTGCATGCCTTCCAATGGCAGAATCGAATCCAACTCGGCGACGATATAAAGCACGGGCACTTCGCGCCTCCAAGTGAAGTCCAGCGACTTCGCCATGACGTTATCCGCATCCAGCGCTGTAAAACCACCCGCGGGCGCTAGTGGCAAAGCTGCTCTAACACGCTCATCGGTTTCCAGGGTTTTGAGGGTTGTCCAGCCACCAAAGCTATGGCCCGACATGCCGATCTGTTCGGGAATAATTTCCAGGCCTGATTGGCCCGCTAACATTTGATCTATGACAAAACTGACATCGCAAGGACGGCTTTGAACAAAACGCTCGATCACCTCAGGGTCGCCGGCAGCGCCTTCTCCCGAAAACATATCGGCTGTAGTATTGCCGACGTGGTCCATTGCCGCGACCACATAACCGTGGCTAGCGAGATGACAGCACAAAAAGGTCGTTTGGCGTCGCTCGCCGCCGAATCCATGCGAGAACACTACCAGGGCACGTTGGCCCGATTCTGCCTCTGCATCTTTAACTGCCTGCTGAACAGCTTCGCCCATACCTGGCACCATTTCGTAACGGTCCTGGGTCTCCGGATCAAGATCTTTGCCCTCATATGCCTTAGTGGCCGGGTACCACACATCAACAGGCAGGCTGTGATTCCGCTCGGTATCTGTCCAGCTAAATTGACGCGTTCCAACAGGGTGTGGGCCCCGTGTGTAAGGATTGTATTCAGACACTAGCATCACCTTCTTATTGTTTTAGCTCGGCAAATAATACACCGCTGGCGCCCAAAAATAAGCGTTTTAGCGGTCGAGGCGACTACATTTTGGGTTTCTAACTGGATTATCCAGAATCTTTTTCGGCATAGTAGATCCTGTGTCCCTCTGGGTCGATAACGACAAATTCCCGCCCCCAGGGTTGTACCTTGATTACACTAACATGCGCGCCTCCGCCATCAAGGTCTTCGTGCCGAGCTTCCAGATCTGCGACTTCGATATACAGATGGAAATGATCACCCTGGGCGACAAATTCAATAGAGGGATCAGTCTCGTCAACAAGTTTCAGATGCAAAACCTGATCATCAATATCAATGCCGGCATAGAAATCCTCATAACGAAAGGCGGTTTTGTAGCCCAGTGTATTAGTGTAAAAGTTGAGCGCCTGCTCGAGGTCGGTTGTTCGCAATTGAGTAATATAGGACATCACATCTTCTGGGTGTTAAGAACAGAAATTTTATCAGGGAAATTCAACCGATATTCCGAATATCAAAACAGCATCCATTGGCTTTTGTTTTCTTGACTGTTTTTGTCAGAGTTTGTGTCTGCGTCTTTAGCCATGGGAATCCCTCAACATGAGCTTTGAGTGCGACATTTTAGCGTCGTTGACAAAAACCACGACCACTAAGCGTTTTTGCACACCCTGCGGAAAGGCTGAAGCAACCACGTGCTGCCACTAATTGCGAGGACCGCCTGATTAGCCAGCTGGCATCGAATTGTCGCTAGCAAATGTGGTCTGTACTCCAGCAGCTTCGCGCCGGCCATCGTAGTAAATCGCCATGACCAGTGCAAAGCACATCAAAACCATCACGATCGAGAACGGTAGTGCGCCAATTACCATCGCCATCTTAATCGCTTCTGTACCACCAGAAATAAGCAAACCCACCACCACAAGCCCAAGTGCTGCACCCCAGAACAGGATATGCGGCCGAGCCTTCGGGCCCTCATCGCCACCCGCGTTGATAGTGTTCACGATCAACACCGCAGAGTCGGCCGATGTGACTAGAAATGTCATCAAAAGTACAACAATCAGCAGCGCCATACCCCATGCTAACCATTCACCGATTGGTGCCAGTATAAATGCCGTCATGGCAAAAATCTTGTCACCATTGGCGGTATCCAAGATCAAACCGTTGGCGCCACCATTAAGTTCCAGATCGATTGCGGTCCCTCCGGCCCAAGCGAACCAAATAAAGCACATCAGGGATGGCACGAACATCGCGCCAAGTACGAATTCACGGATCGTGCGCCCACGCGAGATGCGCGCAAGGAACAAACCGACGAACGGGGCAAATGCGATCCACCATGCCCAGTAAAACACCGGCCACGAGCCTTGCCACTGTGTCAGCAGGAATGCCTCTGATCCTTCAACACCATCTGTTCCCCAGACGTTAATGCTCATTTGTGGCAGTGCGATCACATAATCCCATATACCAAAGAGTAATGCAGAGCCGCCAAAAAAGGTGGAACCAAAGATGATTAGGAAACCAAGTAGGATGATCGACAGAAACATGTTGATGTTAGACAGCCACTTAATGCCTTTGCGAACACCAGACAGCGCCGACAATGTCGATGCTCCCATGATCAAAATCAAAGCGATAACGATGCCGGAGGAGTTTGTCGTGCCGTCTGCATTTACCAGACCACCGATACCGATCCGGGTCAGGCCAGCAACAAACTGTTCTGCACCGAACCCAAGGGTCTGCGCCACACCCAAAATGGTCGCAACAACAGCTACAATATCGATCAAGTGTCCCAGCGGCCCAGACAGCACCTTACCGAATATAGGTGTCAGCGATGACCGAATGGTCAATGGCAATGCACGCCGATAACTAAAGAAGGCCATCGACAGACCTGCAATCGCGTAACAAGACCATGCTCCAAATCCCCAGTGCAGGAAAGACCACTTGTAGGCCATGCGCACGTTGTCCGCCCCGCCGCCAGTGGTTAATCCTTGAATGACCTCAGGGTTGTTGGCGAAATGAGTAACGGGTTCGGCGACAGCCCATGTCAACATGCCGACGCCGATACCGGCGCTGAACATCATCGAAAACCAAGAAAAATTAGAAAAATCGGGTTTTTCGCCGGGCCTCCCCAGATTAAGCCGCCCCGCGGCGGGCCAAATTGCCAAGCCGATACAAACAGTGACAAAAAGAGCGACCGCCCAGATGTACCAAGCGGCGAAATTGGCCAGAATAAGTGTGTTCCAATCGCCCAGTGTCTCGCCCGCCTGAACTGGCCAAAAGATCGCCCAAACGACAAGTGCACTGATAATGATTTTACTGGCAACGGTCACGTCGATGCTAAATCCCCGATAAAAACCGGTCTCCGCGCGCTTGATCGGAAGTTCCGATAAAGCTGGTTTTGGTGCCGTCATTGCGTTCCCATCGGATTCTATTATTAAAATTAACCAGAGATTAACCAGGCATCCAAGATAACACGCTCGCTCAATTCATGAAAACTGGCGGGATACACAAGTTAATTCCACGTTTAAAGACGTTGAACACGTCTATGGGGCGCAGATGGTATGTCTTCATGACCGACCTGAAAACCCTCTTGATAGTCATCTCAAATAAGCGCGGGCCGTCAGCATTACAGTCACCGAGGACATGTAGTTCCATCCCATCACAGCATCCGTAAACCTAACCAGGCCTGCGGGGCATGCAAGACCGGCTACTGCTGCGCCTGGTACTTATCATAACCATCCACTGGAATCATCACGTGGGCGCCCGCCGTGCCGGAGAACATCACATAGGGAGCACGACTGTTGAAATCATCGCCCATACCATCGAGAGAAGACGGATCTCTGGGCAATAGCATCAGGTGGTCCAGATTCGATCCATTGGGAAGGATCGGCCGCGTCAGTTTTATTGGGGACCACCGGCGGTGGTGTTGCCACGGCGGTCAGCAATTTTACCCCACCGCTGTCATTGAACTGTATCCTTCTTGCTAATTCGATTAGCCCACACATTCGCAGTGATGCCATGAGCAACCACACAGAGTGTAACCGTGCAGACAACAGTGTTTACTAGAATCGACTGTGCCGGCAGATTCGCGCCAATGACGATGATCGCAAAAACGATACTCGCCAATCCTCGGGGACCAAACCAGGATAGGAAGAGTTTTGTTTCGAAGTCTTCACCTGTACCTGTCAACGCTAACACCATTGGTAACATCCGAATAATGGTCAGGCTAAGCAAAGAATAAACAACTATCTCCACGGTCATGCCCGCCCAGGCAGCCCCAACTACGGCCGCACCAAATATAATCCAGGTTGCCAGCGCAAGCAGTTCCGCCATACCTTCAGATGCCAGCACAAGATGGTGCGTCTTATCTTTTGCGAAATGTCCAAAGATCAAACCGCCAACAAAAGCTGCGATATAACCACTGCCGTGCAGACTTTGAGCTGCCGCAAAACAGGCAAGCGCCAATGTCGGCACTGGAATTTGAACCCATATTTCAGACAACCAACCGCGTTTTCCGCACCACTCCAGGATTCGCACGCCAATAAATGTCAATACGATGGCAACTAAAACACCGACACCAAGTTCCTGGGCAACCAGCGTCAATGCCAGTTTCGCCGGTCGGTCATCTCCAGCCTCACCGGCTGCAAGTGCCAGAAACACAAACAATATCGGGACACAAAGGCCATCATTCAGACCGCTTTCGGCGTTAAGTCCCTCGCGAACCCTAGATGGAACCGCTTTGTTGGTCACCACTCCTTTGCCCAGCGCGGCGTCGGTTGCAGCTAACATCGTAGCCAGAATACATAACTCTAATATGGATACGTCAGGGAACACTACGACCCCGGCGCCTACACCAAGAGCAATGCAAAGAGGCAGCCCGATCAGCAGCATTCGTCTTGGAATGAGTGAGTGCTTACGCAAGGTGGTTAAGTCGGCATTTGCCGCATCGATAAACAGCACTAGCGCCAGCGTCATATCCGCTATGACCCGCAACTCAACTGCTTGCAACTTCAAATCAAGTATTCCTAAACCATAGGGGCCTGCCAATAAGCCAAAGGCGATGAACAAGATCGGCCCCGTGATGGCAGTTCTGTCAAGCCTGCCTGCAATGGCACTAAACACGAAAGCAAATACTGCAATTATTGCCAAATTTTGGTACATCGGTTTTTCCCCTAAATTCTATTTGACTTTAGCCACACCCGAGAGAAGTATAACCACCCCGGTCGAAAGGAGAAACCTTGTGATTAGACTTGTATTTGCACTTAGGCGCCAACCTAACCTATCGCTCTCAGAGTTCCAGGATTATTGGCTGAACCAACATGCCCCTTTAGTAGCAAGCTTCGCCACCGACCTGAACATACTTCGTTACGTTCAAACACACACCATTGACTCGCCAATGAATGAAGCAGCGCAAAAGGCACGCGGAAAAATGGAACCTCATTTCGACGGCGTCGCGGAACTATGGTGGTCATCGGAGTCTGAACTTAACGAACAGATAGGCTCTGCTTCCGGCAAGGCAGCGGCGGCCAGTGCTGCTCTTCTTGAAGATGAATCCAAGTTTATAGACTTGCCGAACTCGCCACTCTGGTTTGCCTATGAATACCCTCAAGTCAACCCAGCACCGGAAGACATCTCTGCAAAAGTAAAAAGCAACATTCTTCGCGTCTTCTTTCCACTGCGACACCAGACAACACTATCTGAAGAAGAGGCCAGGCACTATTGGCTGACCCACCACGGCCCCATTGTTCGGTCACATGCTGAGGCGACTCGCACTTTATGTTACCGGCAGGTTCACCGAGCCAACTCACCACTCGACAAAGGAATTCAAGCTGCGCGCGGCACCAGGGTTGAATCCTATCTTGGTCACGCAGAAGCCTGGGTCGATATGGGGACAGCACCCGGCACAGACGAAGCTCGTCGAGCCAACGCGGCCTTCATCACAGACGAGCACAACTTCATCGATATGGAACGATCAACGTTTCTGTTTGGAAAGGAACACACGATCATCGACAAAAGATAGTCTGCTGCCGCAACATTCGACATAAATAGCGTCCGCACCGCCCCCTCTATTTTGGCCGCGCTAGTGCAGGTAGCCATGGCCCCCGGCCTACTCCAACCAGAGCCGTTACACAGAAGCAGCAAAAGCCAGCGATCACCATCCAGGTCGACCAGCCCCATATGACTACTACCTGGGGTAGGCCAAGATTCAAAACCAATCCTGCCAAGGGGGAAAGCGTGGCAGTTATACCAAATGCGCGGCCCACACCGTGAGGGCTAATCTCCTCGGCGGTTTCTGAGTACATCGCACACCATGCCGGGTAGATGAAACCAGCAAAAAACCCGGTGGCCGACCACATGATCATGAGCGTGGTTTCGGGCGTATCCAGAGGCAAGTTCCCGCCGATGATGAAACAACCGCCCGTAGTCAAACCGCCGAAAGCGATCACCGTTTTACGCACGCGCAACCGGTCGGATAGCCAACCCGAGATGAACACGCTAAAGGTAAACACTATCCAGAAGTACGATGTGATCGATGCTGCCCGGGCGGGCTCAAGATGATAATGTTGGGTAAGAAAGGTGGGCACGTAAGCCGATACGGTGACATAAGTTAGCGACCAAAATACAATGACCAAGGACAATAGCCAGAGCCTTGGACTTCGATACACCAGTCTTCCATCGTCGTACGCATCTTTCGCTCCTGCCGACTCGGCCGCTGTACTCGACGTTAATTTAGCGGTTTGCTCCGGGGTTTGTTGAACTTCGCCACGCACGCGACTACTCAAATCTCGATAGAAAATAAAAATTACAAATGCTGTGAATGCACCTAAGCCAGCTGCAATCCAATATTGCGAACGCCAACCGGGCCAGATCGGCAGGGTCTGCGCCGCTACCATAGTCGACATCAATGCACCTATGGTGAAGGCAAGTGACACCCATGAGTACACCATGGCGCGCCCCATTTGCGGCGTTAGATCGCGAGATGCAGCATGTACTGCAGGGTTCATTCCCGCCATTAGAAAACTACCGGCTGCGACGAGAAACGCCAGAGTCCAGAAATTGGGCGTCACCGCGCCAACGACTGAAATCATGGCATAGGCGAAGACCGGCCAGATCATCAACGGCCGACGGCCGAAACTGTCCGTTGCTCGGCTTAAGAACATAGCGCCAATGCTGTACACAAGACCGGCGAAAGCAGCAACGTAACCCCACTCCACGAGTGTTTTGTCAAATTCCGCTAGAATATAGACCAATACGGGCCCATTTTTGAGCGCCTCGTATTGTTCAACCGCCCAACCCAAAACGATCAAACCCAATAGCCACCAGCGCAGCTTTCCCTGCGGGAAGAAGTCGAGTTCTTTGTGCTCGCGGTAGCGCCAGAAACCTGTCTGCTTCAATGGATAATCCCCCGTGAACTAGGCTACCGTAAAAACGATACAAATGACGCTATTTAAGTTGTTACACACCCTAAAGCATCAGTTGCGATGGGCCGCGAATTTTTCAGCAAATATCAAATCAGTAGTTTTTCTTTTGCTACCTGGGTCGTTTATGGTCTTTACTTAAAACTCTTAGCGTAGCAGCACGATGAGTTTCATGGTGAAAGAAACTGCCAACGATTCGCTACAAATTGAAGTCGACAAGGCAGAACTTAAGGTAATGCTTAATCCGATGTTATTGCGCTGCTTAAGGAAGCGGGCGCTGATGCAAGCCATATCGCCGAGTACACCAGCTACCATGTTGGATTACAGGCCGATATGGCGGCTTTTACGGAAGTCTGCGACAAGTGTCTCCGTACCGTGGGTTCTTACCTTTAACCCCAGGTAGACGCGGCCTTGCAGGCCGGATAGGCGGTTAAACGAACCGTCAGTCAGAAGAATTACAATTTAGTCGCAAAGTAAATTGTGCAGTGGCTAGTAAATGAGTGAAGATGACCTATCTAGAAGTGTTGAGTGCATCTAAAAGGGTTGTTAGCAGACATGGTGAGCCGTCAGGACATAGAACTGCCTTCAGAGGCGTCTACTGCGATAAATGAAGTTGCGGTTGAGATTGATGAACATACCGTCGAATCAGCCGTCCAATCAGCCGTTAACGATCATCCTGCAATCTACCTGCCCGATACTTCATTCCTTCTCGAAGGTCAGTTTGAAAGAGTCGGGTTCGATCTTGTAATCACGAACCCGGATGGTGAGTCCTTTGTCGTAGCGGATTACTTCTCTTATAGCCCCCCGCCTAATTTAATGTTGCCCTCCGGTGCGGGATTATCGCCTGGGCTGGTGATGGCAAAATTACACCTCCCGTTCGGTGACGATGTCATGTTTGCGGGTCCTGCTAACAGCGCAAATGCTCTGGTGGAAGTGGGCAAGGTTACGCTATCGCTTGGCAAGGTGACCGTAAAGCGTATGGGCGCCGATGGGCAGATTGAAGAACTTGACGTCAAGCGTGGCGACAAGCTCTACAAAGGTGATGAGCTAACAACCGAAGGCCGCGGGTTCGTCAAAGCAAAAATGCTTGATGGAACACGCTTTCACCTGGGGAAAAACGCCAACGCCATTCTTAGTGATTACTCGTTTGATGAAACGGCGAAGACGGGTAACTTCGAAGCTTACGTGATCCGTGGAGGCTTCCACTATAAGAGCGGCAAGATTGGCAAGATGTTTGCCGGTCTGAACAAAAACCACTCCACCATCTCTACACCTTCAGCGACAATTGGTATTCGTGGTAGTGAACTCGATGGTGATGTGGATGAGTTCGGTAGTACGACTATTGTGCATAAAAGCGGTTATTTGACCGTTAGTGACATTAATGGAGAGAACCCGGTCGTCCTGGATACAACAGGAAACACCTCGATCATCA